>JBBSPP010000492.1:0-2517 GCA_038258625.1 Chitinophagales bacterium | reverse complement strand
GGAAGCAACCATTTTTTCGGAAGCGGTTATAGTTACTTTTTTAGCAAAAGAAATAAGTCTGGAAACGCTGATAGAAATTCACTTGCATACCCACAGCTGTACCGCACAACATAGCATGCGGAAAAAATATCGCTCAGCAATTTACTGTTTCGATGAAAAACAATTTATTCAATCAACATGCATTTTAGAAAAACTGCAACCGCAATATGAAAATAATATCATCACACAGGTTTTAATGTTTAATGATTTTAAAATGAACAATGACAACTTTTTAAACTATTATTTTTCCAATCCTGAAAAACCCTTTTGTACAAATGTGATTGAACCAAAGTTGAAAAATATGGCAGAAAAATTTGGAGAAAACATGCATAATAAAAAAATTAAAAGCCACAAAGAATATGAAAAAAGAACAGCTAAAAATAAAAAATAGAAATGGGGTAATGCTTAGCGCTACCATCGATTTGCCCATTGGTCCTAACCCAATTGCTTATGCAATTTTTGCGCACTGCTTCACGTGCACTAGCAATTTAGGTGCGGTCAGGAATATTGCTAGCGCTCTTACGCTAAATGGTTTTGGTGTGGTACGTTTTGATTTTACTGGGTTAGGAAAAAGCGAAGGCGAATTTGCAGACAGCCATTTTACCGCTAATATTAATGACCTAGAAGATGTCAATACTTTTATTAGCAAATATTATACTCCACCCGTTTTAATTATTGGGCATTCTTTGGGTGGTGCAGCAGCAATTGTAGCAGCATCAAAACTGGATAATATAAAAGCGGTTGCCACCATTGGCGCACCATCATGTGCTGAGCATGTTAAACAACATTTTGGTGAACAATCCCCGCAGGCAACCTCACAAGAAAATATTGAAGTATCAATAGGTGGGCGACCATTTCAGATTAATAAAGATTTTATAGATCAGTTTTCAAAAGTGAATGTTCAGGCGGTGCTGCAAAAATTAAAAAAACCTATCTTAATCATGCACGCGCCATTTGATAAAATTGTAGGGATTGAAAATGCACAAGAAATTTTTGAACAAGCACACCACCCCAAAAGTTTTGTATCGTTAGATCGTGCCGACCATTTGCTGAGCGATGCCAATGATAGCCAATATGCGGGGAATGTAATTGCCGCATGGGCAAAAAGATATTTCCCAAAAACGGTAGAAGAAAAACCAAATATTGAAGGTGAACAATTGTACGGTCATTTAGATTTGAAACAAGATAATTTTACCACGACCCTCCGCACAGAACATCATACCTTTATTGCTGACGAGCCCAAAAGTATGGGTGGCAATGATAACGGCCCAGCGCCTTATGATTTTTTGAATGCTGGCCTAGCCGCCTGTACCGTCATGACGATGAAACTTTACGCAGAGCGTAAGAAGTGGGATTTGCAAGAAGCGTTCGTTTATATTTCGCACAAAAAAATGAAAGATCAAAAGGGCGATCCTTATGATACGTTTATAAAAAAAATTAAATTGCTAGGTGAGCTAGACGAAAAACAAAAATTACGCTTGAAAGAAATTGCAGCAAAATGCCTAGTACAGAAAACACTAACTACGCGTACAACTACAGAAACCGAATTAATAAACTAATGAAACTATCCATACAAGATTCTTTTAATAAAGATCTACCCGCTGATCCAATTTTAGGAAATACCAGACGGCAGGTAGAAGGCGCAGCATTTTCGTTCGTAACGCCGCGCGTGCCAAGTAACCCCAACGTGCTGCACACTTCCGAAGAAATGCTGCAGGAAATTGGTATTAGCAAAACAGAAAGCAAGGGCGATTTTTTCAAAAATATAGTTACGGGTGCGGACGTGTACCCTGATACTGCTCCCTACTCTATGTGCTATGCTGGGCATCAATTTGGCAATTGGGCTGGGCAGCTTGGCGATGGGCGAGCAATAAATTTATTTGAAATTGTAAATAAAAATAAACGTTGGGCTCTCCAATTAAAAGGTGCTGGCGAAACGCCTTACTCGCGCACCGCGGATGGTTTGGCGGTTTTGCGCAGTTCCATTCGAGAGCATTTGTGTAGCGAAGCAATGCATCATTTGGGCGTGCCAACTACCCGCTCTTTATCGTTGGCACTAACTGGTGATGAGGTGCTACGCGATGTGATGTATAATGGTAATCCGGCTTATGAAAAAGGCGCCGTGGTGTGCCGCGTGGCACCAAGTTTTATACGTTTTGGTAATTTTCAAATTTTTATGGCGCGCAAGGATGCCGAGAATTTAAAAAAAATTACCGACTATACTATTAAATATTTTTACCCGCATATAAAAGGAAATGATAAAAATGCGTACGTGCAATTTTATAAAGAAGTGATGGAAAAAACCTTGGATATTATTATCCATTGGCAGCGCGTGGGTTTTGTGCATGGCGTAATGAATACCGATAATATGTCTATCCTTGGCCTCACGATTGACTACGGTCCGTACGGCTGGCTAGAGGGCTACGACCCAGACTGGACGCCCAATACAACCGATGCTGGTACGAAGCGATACCGCTT
>JBBSPP010000491.1:0-2525 GCA_038258625.1 Chitinophagales bacterium | reverse complement strand
TTCCGCCCGTTCGCTCAACGGTTTTAGTTTCCAATCTTCAAACGCTTTTTGACAAGCTTCAATTTTATCACAAACTTCATCGTCTGTCATATATTGATATTCTTTTATTACTTCTTCGGTGGCAGGATTTATAGTTTTAAAACCGCCCATTATTTCTCTATCTTCCATTATATTTTATTTTTTTAAAAATTAATTCAATTGCTGTTCGTACTGCACCCACAATAATTCTAGAACTTTCTATCTCAAATATTTCTTTTTCGTACGCTGAGAGAGGTCGAAGCGCACGAAAAATAAAAATTTGGACGACATCTGAAAAAGTGGGTTATAACCAGATAAATATATTATCCGTTTGCAGGAATTTCTTCCTCTCTAGTTTTTACTTCGTAATCTGTATAGCCTTCCTTGCCTTGCGTGTAAAAAGTATCTTTATCCCAATCGGTGGTGGCTACATTTTCTCTGAAACGCCCAACCAAATCTGGATTGGAAATAAATAATTTTCCAAAGGCTACCATATCTGCATCGCCGTCTTCTATTACTTTGTTTCCTTTTGCTTGGTCAAACTCACTATTGATCATGAGCACGCCATCGTATTTTGGACGGTAGCGTTTAGCTATTTGCGTTTCGGCAAATTCTATTTCGCTCACATCGGTAAATGGCTCAGATAAATGGATGTATGCTAGATTATATTCCTTGCTTAGTTTTTCAATTATATAATCAAAAGTCGGAATTGTACTTTCCACAACTTCCATTCCAAATATTCCGTGCAGCGACGGGTTAAATCGCGCACCAATTTTTTCTTCTGGAATTACTTCTTTCATACCGTCCAACACTTCAAAGAAAAAACGTGCTCGATTTTCTATACTGCCGCCATACTCGTCTTCGCGCTTATTGCTAAACTCACTAAAAAACTGATGAAACAAATAACCGTTTGACGAGTGAATTTCTACTCCGTCAAAACCTGCCGTGATTGCGTTTTTCGCTCCTCGAATAAATTCATCCTTCGTTATCTTAATTTCCTCAACGGTCATCTCTTTTGGAGTGACCGTTTTCTTTTTTCCTTTTGCAGTTGTAACATCTGCATTAGGATTTATTGCCGAAGGTGCCCAAGGCAATTCACCATCCTGAAAATCGGGGTGTGACATCCGCCCAGTATGCCAAAGCTGACAGAATATTTTTCCGCCAGCATCATGCACTTTTTCTATTACTACTTTCCAACCTTCAATTTGCGCCTGGTTATAAATACCCGCGGTATAAATTGAGCCTTGCGCTCGTTGCGATATTTGGCTGCCCTCACTTATTATTAAACCTGCGGTGGCGCGCTGGGCGTAATAAATATCGTGCTTGCCTTCTATAGGAGAGCACTCATCATTAGTGGCACGATTGCGCGTCATGGGGGCCATCACAATGCGATTTTTTAATTCTAAATTCCCCATTTTTATGGGTTGCAATAAAGGTTGTTCGCTATTTTTATTCATTTATGTCTATTTTAATTTGCTTAAAAGTAGAAGTGAAAGAAAGGTCGAACAAACATGGAACTAAAAAATTTTGCCAATCTGTGAATTATGTAAGCGCGAAAATAGAATTGTAGAAATGAAGGTGGCGCATTTTAAAATATGGATGTTGGCGTATTCAATATTTTTTAATTGCGGCAAATAATTTATAAATTCTTGGTGAGGTAAGTAGCAAATGTTGTGCGCTCATTTATTCGAAAAACGAATATCTTTGGCGCAATAATTATAAAAATAATTCTGAATCGGCCTATTATCAGGTTTTCTAAACAACTGTTACATGAACATTCTTTCAAATAATAATTTCTTCTTTATAGGTGTAGGCGGCGCGGGCATGAGTGCTATTGCACAATATTTATCGGGCATGGGCAAAAATGTGTCGGGTAGTGATCGCTTATTTACGAGTCCAGAAAACGATTATATAAATGAACAATTGGAGGCGGAAGGTATAAAATGCTTTGTGCAAAATGCCAGTGGCATATCTGCCGATACGCAAATTATGGTGGCCTCTACGGCTATCGAAAATACCAATTTGGAAATCAGAAAAGCCAAGGAGTTAAACGTTCCAATCATTAGCCGTGCCGAGATGTTGGCGGCAATTTGCGAAAGCAAAAAAACAATTGCCATTGGCGGTACTTCCGGAAAAAGTACGGTGACGGCTATGATGTTTCACATGTTGCACGAATGTGGCGTGAGCCCTAGTTTAATAACCGGCGCCGGACTGGTATCGCTTATTGAAAAAGGAAAAATTGGAAATGCTTATGTAGGCCAAAGTAATTATTTGCTTATTGAAGCTGACGAAAGTGATGGATCGCTGGTGCGCTACAAGCCTTACATTGGCGTGCTTTTGAATAAAGACAAAGACCATTTGGAAGAAGACGAATTGGACAAAGTATATAACACGTTCAGAGAAAATTCGGCAGAATATTTTATTGTAAATCAAAATGCTTCAGCAAAAGTTGCAGAATTTTCAAAGGGGAGTGAATATGATTTTGGAAAAGGAACACGCTATGAAGG
>JBBSPP010000490.1:0-2530 GCA_038258625.1 Chitinophagales bacterium | reverse complement strand
GCAAATCGGGGTGATGGTTGGGATACACTTCAAAAAACGGAACGTTCGTACCAATGCCGTAACCGCCAATTTGTTGTGTACTGTTAGCCGAGGTAAAACCATTGGTATTTCTGTAAAGGTTGGTGCCACCCAAAATAATATTGTTAGCATTGCCCGGCTGCACCCTCAACAATAAATCATACCCACCCTGACAATTAAAATTATCAAAAGGCGCGGACGAATACACCGGAAGATTGGCCGACAGATTAGCCCATTCGCCATTGCCAAAGGCTGGGATTCCATTATCTTTTATATACGTATAGCGTTGCAAGCTTACATACTCTTTGGCACCTTGATAATTGGCCGTAGGCACACCGCCACATGTATCGCAGCTGGGTAATAATCGGGATAAAAAGTAAACAGTATTCTCGTTATTTGGATCAATTTCAATAACGGTGCGGTCGTAGCCAAGTAAATAATTAGGCGTAATTTTAAGAAAACTATTACCATCTGCCGAGCGGAAAAAACCTCGGCTACTGCCGTCAACGCTAAGTGCGGCATACACAATTCCTGTTTTACTAATAGCCACATCTGAATAATAAGATGGCGACGTGCTACCTTGCAACACCGCCCGAAATGAATTACCACTATCCGTACTTCGATACACACTATTATATAAGGCCAAGTAAACATTGCCATTAATAGGCGAAACCGCAATGCGCCAACCGCCCTGATAGCTAAGCGTAAAATCGCTGGCGATACCTGCAGCCGTGGCGGTTAATGGTTGCCAAGTGTTACCATTATCAATGGATCGAAATGCTCCGTCGCCAAAATAAAATGCGCCAGTTTCGGTAGCACTGGTACCAGTTATTTCACCGCTTAGTGCGTACCAAATATTTTCAAAACCAAGGCGGGTATCTTGCGCAATACTTACCACACCGGGGTGCGCATTAGGCGCGGAAACTTTTGTCCACGAGCCGCCACCATCAGTTGTTTGCCAAAGCCCACCAGAAACTGAGCCGGCTACAATATGATTTTCATCGCGCACATCGATGCACATACTGCGCGTGCGCCCACCCACATTCCAAGGGCCTCGTAGCCGCCAGTCTGCACCGCGCTTGTTGCTACTTTGTGGTAGCGAATTATAAAAAACCATTTCGCGGGAGGTAATGCCGTCGGGAATTTTACCAGTAGCTGGGTCTCGCAGCATATTTAGTTCCCACTGTTTCTTTTCGGCAGATTCGTTGCTGTCGTGACTTGTTGTAACGTCTTGGTTTTTTACTAAAAAAATAATGAAGCCAACGGCAAGTATAAAAATTATAAGTGCGGGGAGTTTGATATTTTTTGACATAATTTTTTTTTAGTGAAAAACGAAAAGTGAAAAGTGAAGAATGTTCATGACGTGAAAGTATAAAGTATTGAATTTTTAATAATGGAACCCTTCGAAATCCCCATAGCAAATACAGGGGTGGATAATGAAATAATATTACATACGCTTGGGGGCTTTAATTCCTAATAAAGATAAGCCTTCGCAAAGCGTTTTTTGTGTAATCTGTGCCAGCGAAAGTCGGAGGGCCTTTTTATCATCAGTTTCAGCGGTGAGTATTTGGTGCTGATTCAGGAAACCATTCATTTGCTTGGCTAGGTGAAACAAATAATTACACACTACAGATGGATTATATTCCAGCGCGGCTTGCTCTATAATAGTATCAAATTTTTCCAACTCTGCAGTCAGACTACGTTCAGCTGCATTAAAATCTGTCTTGAAATTTTTATCAATCTCACCTGCTTTTAATAAAATAGAAGACAGGCGCGCATGCGTATATTGTACAAACGGCCCTGTGAATCCATGAAAATCGATACTCTCTTGTGGGTCAAAAATCATTTTCTTTTTTGGATCTACTCTCAGTAAATAAAATTTGAGCGCGCCCATACCAATCGTTGTGTAAAGCTCCTGAAGTTCGTCATTGTTAAAACCATCAACCTTTCCAAGCGCCTCGGTATTTTGCTGCGCCATGCCCAGCATTTCGGCTATCATATCATCAGCATCAACCACCGTGCCTTCACGGCTTTTCATTTTGCCATCGGGTAGCTCTACCATGCCGTAGCTTAAATGATGCACACCCTTGGCATATTTTTTACCAAGTTTTTCCAAAATTAATTTCAACACATTCATGTGGTAATTTTGCTCATCTGCAATTACATACACCGATTTATCCATTTGCTCTTGCTCGTATTTCAGCTCCGCCGTGCCAATATCTTGGGTTATATAAACTGAAGTCCCATCGGCGCGCAGTACAATTTTTTCATCGAGCCCATCGGCTTCCAAATTTATCCATACGCTGCCGTCGTCTTTTGTATAAAAAACTTTTTTGGCTAATCCTTCCTCCACGCTTTGCTTGCCCAACAGATAGGTGTTGGATTCGTAATATTTTTGATCAAAAGAAATACCTAATTGGTTGTATGTTTTTTCAAAACCTTCGTACACCCAATCGTTCATTTTTTCCCAAAGGCTTACAACTTCCGCATCGCCCGCTTCCCATTTTCTTAG
>JBBSPP010000489.1:0-2533 GCA_038258625.1 Chitinophagales bacterium | reverse complement strand
ATTTTCAGTCATACTGACTGGTGCGGGCGTTCTATAATATTTTATTCTGGAGGAATTTAGACTATTGATATACTGCTCAGTATTATCGGTACTACAATTATCGCTTACAATAATTTCATAGTTTTCAAATGCTTGATTTAAACATGATTCTACACACCACTTTAAAACAGCACACCTATTTTTAGTTGGAATAATAATACTGAATCGAGGTTGGCGCATATCACTTTATCTTTTTCAAATAACCGTCAGGGCAAACGCTTATCAATAATTTATTATCAATGTCTTTATCAATTTCAAAATCGCTGTTGGATTTTAAGTATTCAAAAACTGCCGTTTTCGGATTGTCACCTACATCCCAAGAGCGGTCGTACATAGCCTTTGGCATATCTTCTATAATAGTATCAAATACCACACAGTAGCTGCCTTTTGTAGTAAATGGTGCATATAATTCTAACTCGCGTAGTACGTGGGTGTGTGTATGATTAGAATCAAGGCATACCATAATTCTTTCTTTCCCTTGAGCTAAATCAGCCACTTGTTTTACAATACTTTCATCGACTGATGAACCCTGAATTAATTTTATCCTTGAGAACATTGGATGTTTTTCAATTTCCTCGCGGTTGTGTTCGCGAATGTCAATATCCACGCCCACAATTTCGCCGTGGCCAATTAGCTCCATGAGTGAAGCGTAGTAGATTAAGGAACCGCCATGCGCAATGCCCGTTTCAATTATTAAATCTGGTTTTATATCCCATATCAATTCTTGCATCGCCACCATATCTTGCGGGTACTGAATTATGGGTCGGCCCATCCACGAAAAATGGTAGGAGTACATTTCTTTATTAGAAACTTCATTAAAAGTTTGCGCAGCAGATTTCAGCGCTGTGTTTTTTGCATAGCCTGCAATTCGTTCATTGTTCTCCTGCTTAAATTTATCGCTTGGTGTCATTATCTTGTATTTTTTTTAGTTTACGAATATCAGCCCAAAATTCCATTGGTTCATAATCCGGATACGGGTAATGCCCCAAATTTAGTGTAATATCCAAATTATGTTGTGTTTTATAGGCTTCTATAAAACTTTTTAATTTTTGAGGTCGGCCGCTACCACAGTTTATGATGCCGTCAATTTTTGTTTGTAGGGCAATGTCAATAATATTTTTCGCCACCTGCTCCACTGGCAAATAATCGCGCACCTGCTCGCCGCCGCTCATATTAAAAGCGGCTTCGTTATTTTCTACAGCCTCATGCAATTGTGGAATAATAGATTTCCCGCTTTGATTTTTGCCATACATATAAAATAGGCGAACCCACTTTATAGAAACCGAATCTTGAAATCCTTCGGTAAATTGCCTAAGATGGTCTTTGGCTTGCGCATAGGGCGCATCGGGAGTTGCGGTTACATCTTCGGGTAAGCAACCTTCTTGCATACCGTATTCCATGCAAGTGCCAGTGATGGTAATATTATCGCAACCAAGATTTACTAAGCGCTCAATAAAATTTTTCTGTGCTGGCAAATTTTCTTTTAAATGAAAATTTTCTTTATAATTTGGCAAACCAGCCCAAGCTAGGTGAATAATAGTTTTCGGAAGATTTTTCAATAAAGTCAAATCATCTACATGAAAATCAAAAACTAAATTTTTATAATTTACAGATTCTTGATGAAACGGCGCGCGCGTCATTGCGGTTACATTATGCCCTCGGGATAATAGCTCCTCCAACACATAGCCCCCAATGAAGCCCGTGACTCCTGTAAGCAAAACGTCCAATTATATAATTTCTAAATTAGGAATTGGGATTACAAATTTGGCACCCCATTCTCGGGCATAGCTCACTTGCTCAAATATTTCATCTTTCAAATTCCAAGGTAGAATAAGAATGTAATCTGCATTGGAAGTGCGCAGTTTTTCTTCATCGTAGATTGGGATGTGGCTGCTTGGTAAAAATTTGTTTTGTTTTGCCGGATTGGCATCGACAACAAACTCTATCAAGTCGCTTTTTACGCCCGAGTAATTTAGCAAAGTATTGCCTTTTGCCGCTGCGCCATAAGCCACCACTTTCTTTTTATCTTTATTGGCTTTTGTCAAAAATTCAATTAAATCAAGTTTTACCTGCAATGATTTTTCGGTAAACTCTTTATAAAAATCTAGGTTATTAATTCCGGCATTCAACTCTTTTTGGTTTAGTGCTTCTACGCGCTCGCTGGTTGTTTGGCTGTCATCTTCTTTGTGGCAAGCATATATGCGCAATGAGCCGCCGTGGGTGGGAACTTCTTCTACATCAAAAATGCGAAGTCCGCATTTATCAAAAATCCGCGAAACAGAAAAAAGGGATAAGTAAGAAAAATGCTCATGATAAATTGTATCAAACTGATTTAGATTTATCATATTAAGCAAATGCGGAAACTCCACGGTTATGATGCCCGTCTTGGCAAGTATCACTTTCATACCATTTACAAAATCCAACACATCGGGTACGTGTGCCAAAACATTATTGCCAATTAGCAAATCTGCTTTTATATTTTCACCAACAAGTT
>JBBSPP010000488.1:0-2534 GCA_038258625.1 Chitinophagales bacterium | reverse complement strand
ACCTAGCGTAGCTGCGGACGACGATTTTTTTCCTGCCTGCGTAGTTTTGGATACTGCGGGTGCTTTGTCGAGGTCTTTCATTTTACCTTCGTAGGGCGGTTGGGTGTAGGTGTTTTGGCTACCGGCTCGGCGCGCGTTTAGCAGGTCTTCATTTTCGGTCACTTCTGCTTTTGCAATTTCATTTTTTTCTTTTCTTTCCTCGGTGGCACTTTTGCCAAGAAGCGGAGCAGATGATGTGATAGGCATAACAGGTGGCGCTACAGGTGCATTCTTAGCCGCTTGTGCCACAGCATCCTCGCGGGTTTTTGTAGATGGTTTATTCACCTCATCGCGCAGCGCTTTTGTATTTTCTGTGGGCGCAATTTTTGTTGCTTTTTCTACTTCTTGCATCTCCAACTCGTTGGGCTCTAAACTATAAGTTTCTTCAAGCTCGCGGTTCGTTTTTTGACTTTCTTCTGGCTGAAGATCTTTTTTATTTTCGCCACCTTTTGCCAATTCCGTTTTATTGCCAAAAAAATTAGAGTTGTTATTTATATAAGAAAAAACTACTAAGCCACCAGCAAATATTAACAAAAACAATCCGGCCGCCGCGGCTAGGGTAATTCGCTTGCCACCTTTTTTGGGTGTCAGCGTGGGGGTTTCTTTTAAAGACTTTTCGGTTATTTCTGCTATTTCATTTTTTTCATCACTATTAAAAAGAAGGTTTTCAATATCACTTTTTATATCGGCTATATGCGCTTCGCTCTCCTGGGCAGAAAGTAGTTGCAACCCTTCGAGCGCATCGCTACAAAACATACAATCGGTGATGTGGCTTTCTACAATGTGCTCGGTTGGCTTATCAAGTTTTTGATTTAAATACGCCAACAGTTGCGGCTGTGATAGGCAATCAGTATGGGACAATATGTAGTTTACATCACTCACGCGGTGGCTTGTAATTTTAATTTTAGGTTTCGTTTTCCGTTTTGAATATAGCTTTTTACTTCTTTGAATGTAAAGCCCGTGGCTTCACAAATATCGTTATAGCTTCGTTTTTCTAAGTAAAAAAGGTTGATGCATTTTTGTTGTTCGGGTGGTAAGTTGAGCAATTCTTTTTCCATATTCACCAGCATATTTTCTTTCTCCACTACCTGATGCATGGCATTGGGGTTTTCCATAGTTCCGAGCATATTATCTTCCAAAGGCTTTGTTATTGCCTTTTTTTTGCGCAGCTCCATGAGGCAAGCATTTTGTGCTACGCGGTATAGCCACGATTTGAAATAATCAATCTCATGTTTTTTCAAATCAGGTATTAGCTTTTCAAAAACCTGCATGGTTACATCTTTTGCCGCGTCGCTATTTTTCATATATTTCATACCCACGCCAAACACTAAATGATAATACCGCTCAAACAATATGCCCAATGCAATTTTATCATTCTGATTTTTATAAATCAGAACAAGCTCCCCATCGGTTAAGTTTTTTAATTGATTGGCCACGCTTTACTTGTACGAAAGTATCAAAACCAGATGGTAAGTACTACTAAAATTATGTAAAGTTTGCGAGTCAGAAAAAATGATGCCTAATCATCATCAGGCAGTAAATCTTTTACGATCGAAAATACATCTTGTGCTCTATCTTCATCACCCGCTTGGCTATAGGCGCGCGAAAGGGCATGGGTATAATGATAAACAAATTCTTTATTTTTTAGGGGCGTAAAACTATTGTCGTCAATTTTTACGTCATATTTTTTTATAAAACTATCTACATCTTGGCGAGATAAAATGGTGCCCTCGGTAGGTTCAATAAAAAATTGGGTGGTGGCTTTGGTATTTTTGTTAGGATCATTAAAATCATACAAATTGCTGACGTAGCCCATGACTATAAAATTAGAAATCTTCATGGCAAATATAGGTATATCTAGCATTTGGGTAACGATCAAATACAGCATAGCCATGGTGTACTGATTGCCTTTTCGGCTTTCCAGTACATCGCAAAGGTAGTAGGTGTTTTGGTCTTTTAGCGAGTTACGATCGGCGGTAAACTTGTACATGCTATACACAATACTATTTATAATGTGTACTTCCTCAAGCGGGGTAAGGTAATTATTAAGCTCCAACCAGCAGGAGCGATGCATATTTTTGAGGGTTCTATCTATTTTATTTTCTTTTACATTGGGGTGGGCGTATTGGCACAAAAGTTTCATGGCTTCGTAAAGCGATGATTTTCCGGTGTTGGCCTCTTTTTCCCATTCCGAAAATTTTGATTTGATCTCCGTAAGGCTTACTCGTTGTATAAGATTTTCTATCCGTTGCTGCACATGCTCATCCTCGGCGGTTAGCCAGAAATCTTCGAGGTTGGGAATAATATTGGTGCCCAAACTCACAATTCGTGCTGATACGGTGCTAAAAACTAGCTCATCAGGATCATCTAACAGATGCAACAGGGCTTTTATTTCGTTTGGGTTGGTCAATTTTTGGGTTCTAATTAAATTTAAATATCTAAATAATTTTTTTTAAAACAAAAAAATCTTTGTCATATCTAGCGTGACAGTTATT
>JBBSPP010000487.1:0-2537 GCA_038258625.1 Chitinophagales bacterium | reverse complement strand
ATCTGGCTTATCGTTTCCGTAGCGTTGCATGGCTTCGCTAAACGGCATTCGTTGCAATGGTTCAGTTTCTTCTATTCCCTTGGTTTCTTTTAAAATATGCTTGTATAATTTTTCAAAAAGTGATAGCACATCCTCTTGATCTACAAAACTCATTTCACAATCTAGTTGTGTAAACTCAGGCTGTCTATCAGCACGCAAATCTTCATCCCGAAAACATTTTACCATTTGGTAATACTTATCGTAACCACCCACCATCAACAATTGTTTAAAAAGCTGCGGTGATTGCGGTAGGGCATAAAACTGATTTTCGTGCATGCGGCTTGGCACCACAAAATCACGCGCGCCCTCAGGCGTACTTTTTATCAAAAAAGGGGTTTCTATTTCTAAGAAACCTTGCTCATGCATAAAATTTCGTAAGGCTCGACTTATTTCATATCGTAGGGTAAGTTTTTTTCTATTCGTATCCCTTCGTAAATCTAGATAGCGATGTTTCATACGAAGTTCATCGCCTCCGTCGGTCTCGTCTTCAATTGTAAATGGTGGTGTTTTTGAAGCATTTAATACTTCAAAGGTGTCTACTTTTATTTCGATATTTCCAGTTGGGATGTTTGGATTTTTATTTTCACGCTCGATGACTTCTCCTTTTATCTGAATCACAAACTCACGCCCCAATGGATTTTCATCCAATAGTTTGGTCAGTTCTTCATTAAAAAAAAGCTGTGTAATACCGTAACGATCGCGTAAATCTACAAAGGTGATGCTACCAAATTTGCGCACTGTTTTTACCCAGCCGCTCAATGTAACTTTTGTACCAATATGAGATTCTCTAAGCTCGCCGCAGGTGTGTGTTCGATACATGAAATATAAATTTTGGGCGCAAAGATAGGGGATTCTTTAGCCCACTCGAAAGCATGACAAAGAAATAAATACCAAAAAATTTAGTAGAAAATGCTTTAGCGCAAATCATCATAAATGGTACGATGTTGGCGTACATTGAATGTAAGGCCAACAGTTGCCATCCAATTATTTTGGCTAAATCGCTTGCCATTATAGGGCACTTCTTGCACAGTAACATATTCGTTGCGATAATATTGTGCGCCAATGCGCCAACCAAGCAACTCCGTAATGCTGAATGAACCATATACCTCGCTCATGATGGTGCCGTAACTATTGTTTGCCAAATTCAGATTGAATGCATAGGGCTGGGTGCTGTAAACCACAGGGAAATTGGGATTGCCCGTAAAAAAATCGGGGTTGGTTTCGTAGGAAACAAAGTTGCCATTTTTACGACCACCAAAATTGATACCCCCAATATCGGTATTAAAATAAATATCCGCGCCGCGCTTAATATGAATTTGAAACGTGAGATAAATATTGAGTGTATTGTTCTGAATTTTATTAAAAAATAAGGTATCCGCGCCACCCCGATTTAGCTGTGCTAGCTCCACACTCGATGTTTTGTAGTACCGATCTTTGGTAAAAAAAGATTGCATGCGCACACCCGCGCCAATATTGGAATGTTGTTTTTTGCTACCAATGCCCCATGTATATTGCATATTTACACCAAAAGCGTAGTGCGCGTTTCCGTAATACCCTACACCACCATAGGTGCCCACTTCGGCATATTTGCGCTTGAGGTGATTTTTATTAACCTGTGCATTTGCGCCCACGCACATAAACATCATCAAAAAAACCACGGCGATATTCTTCCACATAAAATTTAACATTGCTTAAATAAAGATATAAAAATAGCCTAAGCCGTGGAGCTATACAAATTTTAGGTTAAAATAGATTTTCGAAAAAGCCACTACTTTTTACGGCAAGTCTCTTTGGTGAAGCAGGGATGTCCAAATACTAAATTCGCCATTATCATAGCGCGTCCAAATAGGGCGAATAATGCCATCCTGCACGGCGAGACCGTTGTAGTCGCCAAAAAACTTTTTGGGGTCAGGCGTGAAAGAGGATTCACTTATTTTTTTCTCCTTAAAACTTTGCCCACCGTCATTTGAATAACTCAAAAAAACATCGGTTGCGTTGCCCTCGGTATAGCGGCGGTCGTAGTACATAAAATATATAATGCCTGAGATTTGATCCACATCAAACCAAAGCCCGTACTGATGCCGCCGGCTATCATCCTGATTTACTTGTACGGCTTCGCTCCACGTGGCGCCACCATCTGTTGATTTTATAAAAAAAATATCCGTATTATTTTTACCGTTTCGCTGATCGGCAAAAGCTATGTAAATAGTATTATTAAAAATTGATTTGCTACGATCTACTTTTAAAATAGGGAAACCATTTGAACGGTCCACGCCGGGAATGTCAATACTCCAACCACCTTTCAGTTTTTCAATTACATTTTCTTTTCGGCCCCAGCTTGCGCCCTGATTGGTGCTGGCATTAAAATAAATTCCTTTTTTGCCCGCCCAGCTACAATATAATGTGCCGTTTTTGTCCACCTCGGTCATGGCACCTTCTACGGTTTTGTCGTCGTCGCGGCAGTCGCCGGGGGTGCTATTTATTTTTACTGGCGCGGT
>JBBSPP010000486.1:0-2544 GCA_038258625.1 Chitinophagales bacterium | reverse complement strand
ACCGCATCATTATGGATCAGCAAGCCGAAAAAATATTCACGTTTATGAATATGGGCGATAAAAAAGTACGCATGAAAATGCCCATGAACCTATTGAGCATGGCGAATAATAAATATGATGGCGATGATGAACAATTTCGTCTCTCATCTTTTACCGCTACAGGTGGTAGCAAAACAATAGGCGGAAAAGCTACAGATGAATACAAAGGCACCACAGGCGCTGGAGTAGAAGTATTAGTATATATATCCAAAAGTAGCTACTCCAACAAAAACATGGCTGGCCTGCACCAAATTATTTACAACGATTATTCGCGCAAGCGTAGCAGTAACAGCGCACCCGCAATGGCGGCTATGGAACACGAGCTAGTAAAAAATAAGATACTGGCAGGCCACGTAGTGCTAGGCTACAAATGGAAAGACACACGCCACAATAAAACGGTAGAAACTTATATTCTAGACTTTGACAGACAAGCCAGCCGATTTGATGGCTCGCAATACGAAAGTCTTTTGTAATATTTTAAATTATTAAAACCAACATCATTATGAAACTAACATTTATTATAGCCATAATTTTTATATTTTTTGCACCAACCAGCGAGGCTCAAATTTTTAAAAAGCTACAGGAAAAACTTGAAGACAAAGTAGAAAAAAAAGCTGACGATGTTTTAAAAAAAACGGATAATAAAGCGGACCGAAAAGTTGATCAAACAATTGATGACGTGCTTAATAAAACCGAGGATAAAGTTTCGGGAAAAGATAAAAAAAAGAAAACTGCTGACAATTCAAAATCGACGGATAGTGATGAGGAGTTAAGTATCGATGACATTACGAGCATGAAAGGTAACCCTTATGAAAACGCAGATAAAAATCCGCCATCAACAACGGGTGCTGAAATTTTTAAGAAGGGAGGTGAAAGCCGAAATGATTATAATTTTTCGCATTACATGAAAATAAGAACACGGGTTTCTGCTCCTAGTGCCATGGCTACCACAACAACCTATGATGTGCATTTTGGCGTGTCGCCAACTATATTATCTATCAGTGATTTAAAATTGTCGAATAGCAGCGCGAAATCATACACGCTCGACAGATTTGTTTATGACATTGAACGCAAAGCTCTTTTTACTTATACTACTGAAGGGCAAAAAAAATCGTATATGGGATTGGAGTATGATGCCCAAGCACTGGCCGATGATGAACTAAATAGAAGCTCTTATTTAAGAGTGCAAAAAGTAACCAAAACGGATAAAAGCAAAATGATTGCTGGCTATATGTGCGATGCCTATAAGTGCGAGGCGGCTAATATGGACGCCATGGTTTGGGTAAGCCAAAGTAACGGACTAAACCCCTACGACCAGCTTAACAATATACTGAATAGCACTAGCACAGGTGGCAAGGACAATATGCCTATTTTTTATAATTATAAAATTTTAAAAGAAAGATTGCAGGCAGGCGCAATGGTACTTGCCTATGAACTAACTGACAAAAAGCATAATAAAACTACAGAAATGCTGGTTTTGTCTTTTGGTAATAAACCTTCAAGTTTTAATGCTACTCCGTATATGGAAGCAGATAAGCAAAATAAAAAATAACAAAATTCAAAATAACAAAAACGTAAAAAAACAAAATCATGAAAAAATTAATAAAAATCAATAGCTTAATCGTCTTAGCCTTGCTGAGTATGATAAACGTACAGGCACAATTTGGAACCTTGGATGCATCGTTTGCAACCAACGGTACATTTCAAACATCAGGTAGTCCGCAGCAAATCTTGCCAAGAGCAATGGCGGAGCTGGGTAGTGGAGAATTATTGACCACTAGTCATTATCGGGTTACTAGCTTAAATCAATATTTTAGCGAAGTTATAAAACTAACTAGTACTGGCACCTACGATAATTCTTTTGGCGGTTTCGGTATTTTTACAATCCCAAATGGAGCTGTATTTAATATTAGAATTACGGCTATGAAAGTACAGACCGATGGAAAGATTGTAGTAGCTGGCTCTTGTACTTCTACTGCTTCTTTATCATCTACCAAAACTTTTTTTGTAGCACGAATATTGGCCGATGGTTCAGGATTAGATAATTTGTTCAATAGTGGTCAAGGGTATCATTCGGCTCCTTTTCTTGCTACCGTATCGCCTAGTTCAGTATCGGATGTTTTAATTACAACTAGCGGAAAAATTTTGGTAGTAGGTAATACAGTTAGCCAAGTGACAGGTTTTGAAACCATTACCGTAGCACGGCTTAATAGCGATGGTTCATCAGATAATTCTTTTGGTTTTTTAGGAACTTATGCTTTTGAGCAAGAAAATAAATACAACCAAGCAACCCGCGCTACACAACTTGCCAATGGCGATATTTTGGTAGGTGGACTTATCAGCATAAGTGCCTCTAATATTTCAGGTATAATTGTAAATGTATTAGCCGATGGCAGTGGCGAAAATACGTCTTGGAGTACAAACGGCTATAGCTACCCTATGAGTGGTGTCATTACTGCTGTTAAATTACTACCAACTGGCGAAGTGATTTGTGCTGGTACATTT
>JBBSPP010000485.1:0-2548 GCA_038258625.1 Chitinophagales bacterium | reverse complement strand
GCGCTACTTTTTTGGTGGCAGAGACCTTGGAAAAATAAACGTACGCGATGAATATTTTGAAGTTATCGCCCTGCCGCCGCACACGCCCAATCAAAAAAAGTTTGTGCTAGAGTATAATGGCAAAACCAACATCTTGGAAAATACAGACTACACTTGTTCGTTTTTTTATGATGATAAAATAACCAATAGAAGTTTTGATACTAGCACCGCACCACTTTTTGCAACGGGCAATTCAGAAGTTGCTTATGGCAATTTTTTGGACGAAATAAATATGGTGTATCCGCCCGTAGAAAAAAATGCTGAAGTAAAAAAAGCGGAGAAAAATTATTTTGAACCTGCCAGAATTACACAGGAAAAATATACCTCACCCGTGGGCACTTGGCAACCCGCCGAGCGGGATAATCCTTTTATGCAGTTTGAACTTTTTGATGAAGCAGCGGCACATCTCGTGAGCTTTTGGGTGATAAATAAAGAGAAACCAAAACAGAGTAGCTACTTCCGCGCCAACAGTCGGGACAGGCAAACGTATGTACACAATGGCGGCAAAGGCGCGTACGATATTTATTTATTGTTTGATAATAAAGAGTTTGTGCTTTTTGAAAATCAGCCGTTGCATGATGATGAATTTTGGCATATTAATACTGCCTTTCTAAAACCAAAACCAATTGAAAAAGAAACGCTCATTGCGCCTATTTTGCAATACAACAGGCTGACGCAAAAACCACTTGAGCCTTTTATAAATTACCCAGATGAAAGTATTCTAGAAACGAAAATTATAAACTCGGGCGACCGAAATATTGCACAAATCAAAGGCATTTTGCAACAAGCACGCGGTGGTACAATTGCTAACCGAGAAATTTATTTGGAGCGAGCGGGCCGATTTGTACAAGGTGCTACTACGAATAATAAAGGAGAGTTTGAATTTTTGAGTGTGCCAAAAGGTAGTTATATGCTCAAAGTTTTTGGCGATAATTTACAGCCGCGCTACGCCTATAATATTACCATTGACAAGAACGCCGTTTATACCTTTAGTATAGAAATGAAGTACAAAAATTACCTGCGGCCCGATTTGCAAATCAATGAAAATGAGGTGCGGCTGCAAATTTTTCAGAGCAAAGAAATTGTGAATATTTCTTCCTTTGGCAATGTGTATGATTTGGATACGCGCGCGCCTTTAGAAGGTGCAACTATAAATTATCTAACAAAAGAAGGCGCAATTTTGAATTCGGCTAGGACAAATTCTGTGGGTGCGTTTGATATTTATACCCCCGAAAATTTATTGGCAACGTCATTTGATATAAAAATTAGCGCGCCAAATTATAGAGATGTGGTGTTGAAAAATGTGATGTTTTTAAAAACGAATGCTAACCAGTTAAGTATTTTTTTACGCACAAAAAGTAATAAAGAAAATTTACCCATTGTGTTGGAAATGGGGCTGGAAGAAAAGGTAGAAATTGTGCAAGCAGCAACTGCTAAAAAATCGGATTACCGAAAGATTGAACAAAATAAAAACTATGCAAAGGACGAAGGCGGGATTGATGGAAAAATAATAAATGATAAAGGTGAAACAGTACCTTTCGCAAGTATCGGTGCATTTGAAGGTGGTGTTTTGAAAGGACAATCAAAATCTGACATCAATGGAAATTATAAAATTAAACCGTTGAAGGAAGGAGTTTATACACTAATGATAAGCTCAGTAGGGTATGACAAATTGGAAGTGCAAGGTGTGGAAGTTTTATCGGGTCGATCTCATTTCTTGAATATTACAATGATGAAAAAGGCGGGTAGTGAATTAAAAAAAGTTACAATCAGCGCTAGTAAATTGGTTAATGCAGATAGAATAGGAAGCAATAGCAAGTCAACTGAAGAAATTACAAAAATTGCTGGTAATAGCGTCTCAACTAGGTTGGCCACAATGCCTGGCGTTAATTCAAGCCGAACATCTGAATTGAGCATCGGCGGCGAACGCTCGGATGGAACGGTGGTTTTGATTGATGGTATTATGACGAGAGATGAAAAAGACTTAAATCTGTTTGTTGGAAGTAGGAACGAAATGTTCTCTGAAAAACAAGGCAAAAAATTCAACCTCTACGAAGCATCCCAAGCAAAAAGTCTGCGGACAGAATTTAGCAATTTGGGTTATTGGGTACCAAATTTAGTAACCGATAAAAAAGGAAAAGCGTATGCAACGTTGCAGTTTCCTGATGATGTAACTATGTGGCGGAGCTATGTTGTTGCTATGGGTCGTAATTATTTTAATGCTGTGCAGACCAATGATATAAAGGCATACAAGCCGGTGATGGTAAATAGTATTGTGCCGCGTTTTTTGTATCAGAGTGATAAATTAATTGCCAAAGCCAAGTATCTAAACTTTGATGCTGAGCAACATAACATGCAAATAAAAATTAGCCTGAACAACCAAGAGCAGCTAAATAAAAGTATCAATCTAGACAAGCAATATGTAGATTCTATTACGCTCACGAGCACCACCACGGTCAGCATTCGATGGAAAGCCGAGCTGGATATGGACACTTATTATAAAGATGGC
>JBBSPP010000484.1:0-2551 GCA_038258625.1 Chitinophagales bacterium | reverse complement strand
TGCTCATCGTCACCAATTAGTTTGCGTTTTGCATCTGCGCTCAAGGTCGTTTTTCCTGTACCGCTAAGGCCAAAAAATAATGCTACATCGCCACTCTCACCTTCATTGGCACTGCAGTGCATGCTGAGTACTTCTTTATCATTTGGCAGTATAAAATTCAATACACTAAAAATGCCTTTTTTCATTTCGCCGGTATAAGCCGAGCCGCCAATGAGAATCATTTTTTTTGTAAAGTTGACTACTGTAAAGTTGGTTTGGCGTGTGCCGTGCAAACTTGGGTTAGACTCAAAACTTGGTGCTTGGATGATTGTCCAGTCTGTTTTTTGACCTTGAATTTCGTCAGCCGTCGGGCGGAGGAATAAATCATAGCAAAAAAGATTTGCCCATGGCGTTTCATTTATCACTCTTATATTAAGCCGATGTTTTGGGTCGGCGCAAGCGTACGCATCGCGCACCCATAGCTCTTTGCCGCTCAAAAATGCCGTAATATCTTCTTGTAATTTGTCGAAATGGTCGGGTGAGATGGCGAAGTTTATATTGCCCCAATCTACCGTGTTTTCGGTGAGCGCGTCTTTTACAGTAAACTTATCTTTGGGCGATCGTCCAGTATATTTTCCTGTATTCACGGCCAGTGCACCTTGGCTGGTAAGCTCGCCCTGGCCTAGCTCGAGGGTTTTGTTGGTTAGTTCCTGCGCTGATAAATTCCAATGAACTATCGCTGGTTGAATTCCTAACTCATCAAGCGATGTAGCAGGATTTTTTGTTCCAAATTCTTGCATAAATAATTAAAAATTAGCGTGTGCAAAGATAAACGGGATTTGTAAAGAGGGCAGATTATACCATGATATTTTGCATAAGTGGAAAACAAAAGAACATCTTTTTTTCGCTTACCGTTACTTAACGTTTTTTCTAAGGTGCGCACCTTTATTTTGCACAAAATATATAATAATTATGAAAAAAGTATTCGTATCATTCCTAGCCGCAACCTTGTTTTTTGCCGCTTGTAACAATGCACCAAAAGGCGATACCGCCGAGGTAACCGAAGAAGAAACCGTAAGCGGAGCAACCATGGAAGGCACGCCCTACACGGTGCAGCCAAGCAGTATGGTAGGCTTTTATGGCGCTACGCCTACGCACGGACAAAACGGTGAATTTGCAATATCAGAAGGTACATTATATGTAAACGAAGGCAACCTAAGCGGTGGTAAAGTGATGGCGGACCTTAATAATATGACGGTAACAACCGACGGATTGGAGGATGAGAAAAAAACAAAATTGAAAGACCATTTGCTAAGTGAAGATTTTTTTAACGCGGCGGCCAACCCTTCGGTGATGTTCGAAATTACTGGGGCAACGGCACTAGAAGGTGATGCCGAAAATACGCACACGATTAGTGGTAACCTTACCATGAACGGAAAAACAAACGGTATTAGTTTTCCGGCAAAAGTGACGATGGGCGAAAACGATTTGAACGCAAAAGCAAAATTTGTAATCAACCGTAAAGATTGGGGCATGGCATACAAAAACGATAAATCGCTTGGCGACGAGTGGATTTACGACGATGTAGAAATGACCTTGGACGTAACGGCTATGAAATAAATTTTTTGGTTCGTGATGGCACGAACCATGAGTTTTTAAAAAAAAGCGCCACGCAATTTGCGTGGCGCTTTTTTTGGGATGTAAAACGCTAAGGTTGTCCTTTATTGCCTGGCAGCTATGCATTTAGAAGCTGTTGCTTCGCATTCATACATTGTGGCGTTGCATTTATGCCGCGCGGCTTCGCACTTACACAGAGTGGCTTCGCATTCACGCGGAGCGGCTTCGCACTTACACCGAGTAGCTTCGCATTCACTCGGAGTGGCTTTGCATTCATTGTTCATGGCTTCGCATTTTGTTGCATCGGCACAAAGAGTAATTGTAACAGCATTAAAAGTTACAGCAACGGCACAAAAAGTAACCGCAACAGCACAAATAGTAACTGTAGCAGCGCATAGTGTGAGTGTAACAGCATAATAAGTGAGTGCAACAGCACAATAAGTGAGTGCGAGAGCACAAAGAATAATTGCGAGAGCATGTAGCGTGAGTGCAACGGCACAAAATGTAATTGCAAGGGGCATAAGCTACTATTACAACATTAGTAGGCCTATTGCTGTGTTTTTTTATTAAAAAAAATACCTAATGTAATAACTGATATGCCAAAAAAGCACTGCCGTATGCTAGCACCAGCATATACCCAAACTGGAAAAAAACGTACTTCCACTCGCCCGTTTCCTTTTTTACCACCGCCATTGTGCTCATGCACTGCATACTAAATACGTAGAACATCAGCAGCGAAACGCTGGTGCCCCAATCGTATCGCTTGTTGCCTTGCGGGTCTTTTTCGGTGCGCAGTTTTTGTACAATAGTGCCTTCGTCATTGCTGCCAATGCTGTAAATGCTGCTGAGTGTGCCCACAAAAACCTCGCGCGCGGCAAAGGAACTTATAAGCGCAATGCCAATTTTCCAATCATAACCCAATGGGCGAATAACAGGTTCTACAAATTTGCCCATA
>JBBSPP010000483.1:0-2560 GCA_038258625.1 Chitinophagales bacterium | reverse complement strand
ACGGCTATGAATTAGAATTGGCAGAAAACGTTAATCTGAAAACTCAACGCTTAATTTTTTGTACAAATGCTTTTACCAAAAATCTATTACCCGAACAAAATATCACACCCGGCCGCGGTCAAGTTTTAATAACCAAAGCAATACCTAATTTGCCGTTCAAAGGAATTTATCATTTTGACAAAGGTTATTATTATTTTAGAGAAATTGACGGGCGAGTATTGTTTGGAGGCGGAAGAAACCTTGATGTTGCAGGTGAGACAACCGACCAACTAGGATGCAACCAAACCATTTTAGACGATTTGAAATCCAAACTTCAACAAAATATTTTGCCCAATATCAAGTTTGAAATTGATTATTCTTGGAGCGGCATTATGGGTTTTTCGGAAACTAAAAACCCAATAGTTCAAAAACTGGACGAACAACTTTTTGTATTGGCGGGCTTTGGAGGAATGGGTTTGGCGCTGGCGCCTTTTATGGCGCGGGATTTGGTGGAGATGATTGAAAAATTTCCAAAAACTTTATAACCTTTCACTGACGATTAGTTTCGATAGTGAATAAAAAAAGGCCATTTGCAAAGATTGAAAAACTGATTAAAGCTCGTCCATTTTATGCCCACCTTTAAAAATTTTGCCGCTAATAATTAGCCGTACGAAATCATTCAAATCAGGATTAATTTTTAAGTATAAAATAGGACCTAAAAATAATAGCGTCGCCACCGAACTTTTAAAAATGACATTGAGCAATACGGAAGCCAAGGGAGTATTTAGTATGTTATTAAATGTTGGGGAAGAAATATCAGGCACTAAAAAATAAGTAATGAAAATAGTGATAATTGTAATGAGTATTAATGGCACGTACGGCTTACTATAACAATGAAAATTGAATTTTTGATAAATAAAAATAGCCTTCATAATGTTAAAAGCAATCAGCGAGAAAGCAACTGAAATAGCTGCACCAGTCATACCAATTAAGGGTATCAACACAACATTCAATATTATTGCAATGCACAGCATACCTAGTGTGAAGTAAACGATATTCTTATAATACTTAGAGCTAATTAGTATTTCGGTATTTAGCCCAAAGCTCATATCAACCATTCTGCCAAAGGCAATGATGACGAGTACGCTTTTGGCAATGGCATATTCAGGCGGCAAAATATTAAAAAAATTATCTGTATTTACTACGATAAGGCAAAATAAAAATAATCCGATTAAAAATAAATTGACGCTTAATTTTTTGTTCAAATCAGCTACTTTTTCGATGTCATTTCTGCCCCAAGCTTCCATAATAATTGGCGACGAGATACTGGAAATACTTCGATAGGGTACACTAATCATTTGGCCCAGTATTAAGGGCCGCGCATAAATACCCAACGCACCAATACCCAAAAAAGCAGGAAGCATAAGTGTATCTATAAAATTGTGCAACGCACTGATGAATGAAATTGCCAATGTATTGCGCCCATAAGAGGATTGATTTTTTAGTAACAGATTATGTGTGAAAAAATCCATTGGATTACCAAACCCAAACTTAAAAAAACGAATAGCGTAAAAGGAAAGTACGACTAATGAAAAAAGATAAATGAGAATATAAATCAGCACAAAAATTGCATCGCTAATCAAATGGTAGGCTAATAAAAATACAGTAACTATTAATAAAACCCGGTTCACTACTTCCCGCAAAAAAGTAGGAACTGTTACTCGTTGGCTCATGCTACTGTAGGTTTCGAAATAGTAACTAATGCTCTGAATAAAAACGAGAGGCAGTACCATCCAAAAAAAATTGTCAACCAGTACGGAGTCTTTTCCCCTTGTAAAAAAATCAATGATAGGTGCTTTGAAAATGATAAATAGAAAACTAAAAACGACGGATGCCGCAATGATAATTAATAACGATAAAGAATTGAATTCATTTAGTTTGGAAGTGCCTCTCCATTGGGCATAATACTTGTACAAAATATTAGCTGTGCCAAGGCATACAAGTTGCGCAAATACCAATGTCATGCCCAAAATAAGTTGAATAAAACCGAGATACTCTTTGCTTATGATATTGGGGAAAATGGCGATAAAAAAAAGCGCTCCCAGGCCTACACCCACGTAGTTTACCATGCTGCTTTTAAGACTTTGCCTTTTTATAATTCCCATATTCGGGCTAAAGGTAAAAGTTTCACTATATTTTTATGCGTTCAAAGGTTTAAAAGTTGAAGATTAATAAGTTAAACATACCCGATGTATTAGAGCTGACACCCCGTATAATCGGCGACGAGCGTGGGTGGTTTCATAGAGTATTTAGTATAAAAGAAATTGGAGAAATCATCCCCGACCGTATTGTGCAGGTGAATCATTCTTTTAATAAAAACAAAGGCACGTTCCGTGGCTTTCATTTTCAGCATCCGCCCTATAACGAAAGCAAGTTAATCCGCTGTATAGCTGGCCGAGTATTGGATATGGCTTTGGATATTCGTAAAGGCAGTCCAACATTTTTGCAAATTGCATCGGTTGAGCTGTCGGCAAAAATCAGGAATATGATTTACATTCCGCATGGTTTTGCTCATGGATTT
>JBBSPP010000482.1:0-2564 GCA_038258625.1 Chitinophagales bacterium | reverse complement strand
TAGGTCAAGCTCATCTTGGGGCCAAGCCGGATTCAGAATCATATCGCTAGCCATAGATAATAATTTGTCGCTATGTTTTTTTAGGCTAGCAAAATACATACCCTCAGCACCCGCCGAAATTGTGCCGCCAATCAAATCAATATTTTTATTGAACTCATCTTTGCTCATTGTTTTTGTACCGGCTTCTATTAAGCTTCCTACAAAACCAGCCGCACCAATTTTATCTTTTTCCAAGGCTGGCTTAATATCAAAATCGATAGAGTAGGTTACACGTGGTAGTTTATGATTTTCTACCACATATACTTTAATACCGTTTTTGCTTACAAAATGTTCGGCATCGCCCATTTGTACTTCGGGCGCTGGGCCTGGTTTTGGTCTTACGCTACGGTCTAGCGTTTGGGCCATCATTGCATTACTAATAAAAAGTATGCTCAGTATGCTTAAAATTATTTTCTTACTCATTTTATTTTATGTTTATTAGATTATACGTTTATTAGATTATACGTTTAATTGTTTATTCGCCTTTCTTGCTTTCGGGTAAATATTCAAGTACTAATCGGTTTTCTTTTACCAAATATTGCTTGGCCACTCGCTTAATATCATCAAGCGTTACTTTCATGTAGCGGTCAATTTCATTGTTTATTAAATTGGCATCACCATAATATACGTGATAGTTGGCTAGGTTTTCTACGATGCCCAAAATGCTACCATTCTCGGTATAAAAATCATTCTCTATCGTATTTTTTGCTTTCTGCAATTCCTCTGGGGTTACGCCATTTTCTACCACTTTATTTATTTCTGTGTCAAGGGCATCGGCCAGTTCGGTAACGGTTACGCCCATATTGGCAATGCCTAGCATAATGGCCAAGCCTGGATCTTCACCCGGATAATTGAATGCGCCAGTCTGTACCGCTTTTTGTTTTTCATCTACCACCGCCTTTTGCAAACGTGAGCTTTTACCACGTGATAAAATGTTGGTCAACATTTCCAAAGCATAAAAATCAGGCGTGCCTTGGCCAGGAATATGATAAGCAAAAATGGCTGCGGGCAATTGAATTTTGTCGTAGTAGGTGGCCCGTTTTTCTTCGGTTTGTTTTGGCTCTACCACTGTATTGCGCACAATTGGTTTTGTGCCTTTTGGTATCGTGCCAAAATATTTTTCAATCATTTTTTTAGCATCGGCTATATTCAAATCACCCCCTATTGATAAGGTTGCATTATTTGGCACATAGTATGTTTTATAAAAATCCATGAACTCGGCCAACGATGCCTGATCAATATATTGCGCCTCGCCTATTGGCATCCATTGGTAGGGATGTTTTTCATACGAATTTGCAAAAACTTGCTCAATCATGTGACCATATGGTGTATTTTCATAACGCTGTTTTTTCTCTTCTTTCACCACTTTACGCTGTGTTTCTAGTCCAATGTTATCAATTTTTGCGTGTAGCATACGCTCGCTTTCCATCCATAGGCCTTGCTCCAAACGATTGCTTGGTAAGGTTTCAAAATAAAATGTACGGTCAAAAGATGTATTGGCGTTTATGACTCCGCCCGAGTTTTGTACGAGTTTCATATACTCACCACGCTCAATATTATCACTACCTTCAAATAATAAATGCTCAAAAAAGTGCGCAAAACCAGTGCGCGTAGGGTCTTCATCTTTGCTACCTACGTGGTACAAAACTGAAATGGCCACGGTAGGCGTGGTATGATCTTCGTGCAAAATAACGTGCAGCCCATTGGGCAGGTCGTACTCTACAAATTTTATCTTGCCCGCCTGCGACGCAAATGCCACAAGGATACAAGAAAGGAATAGGATTGTTTTCTTCATTTTATAAAATTTTGAGCAAAAGTAAGGGAAGGAAGTAAAATAAGTAAATGAAAATTAGATAAATGGCTAGGATGAGGTGAAGAGCGGAAAATTTTTATAAAATACTTTTCCTGTTCTCAACAATCTTTTTTCCAAATTAGAAAAACTATCATGCACAGTGGCGCAGATATTTGCGCCACAAAAAAAAACAGCATGAAGAGAATAATAAACGTCGCATTTTTAATAGCCATAGTAATATTGGCAAGTTGTAATAAAGATCCAATCGTCACTCCAGATAAATCGGTTTTGGAAGTACCTAGTACTTATACTTCCACAAATTTTAGCGCCAATACGTTGGTAGAAACTAGCCTAAAAAATCAGCTAGATGCGCTCACCGTGTACACCCAAAAAGCGCAAACGGCTGCCTTTAAGCTAAGCAAAGATTCGCTACTTTATTATTTTGGCAATAATGGAAATCCTAGTTTACAATCCATTACAGGCCAATATTATACTGGCAAAATAATAGGCACTTGGTTTGATGAGATGGTAAGCAGTAGCCAAAATACCTACGACCCCGCCAATGGTGCAACGGCAGCCACTGGTGGTGTTTTTGTAAACCGATTTTTGAACGCCAAAGGAAAAGAAAACAACCAAGAAATAGATAAAGGAATGTATTCCGCAGCATTTTTAAATCACATTATCACATTATCTTACAGCCCAATGACCGAGGCGACGGTTGACCAAATGATAG
>JBBSPP010000481.1:0-2565 GCA_038258625.1 Chitinophagales bacterium | reverse complement strand
TGAATTGCCAAAATCATACCGAATCATTTCGCGCTGTAGCAACCCATCATTCACTACAAAAATACAAATTTGCTTTGTTACGGTATCCTCTACCATAGTGATAGACCGAGGCCGGTCCAAACCTGTACCGGCAGCAATGCTACTACCCGCAGGCGCATCGGCCAAGTAGGCCGAACAAAAGCCCCAATAGTAGGAGCTACCGTTAGTTACAGTAGTGCTTAGCTGCAGGGGCGATCCAACACAAACCGTGTCCACTCCCTGAATAATTTGCGCTGAAGAACCCTGAACTAATAAAATGAATAAGCCTAGAAGTGCTAAAATTTTTCTCATATTAAATATGCTATCCGTTGTACAATGTGCTAATATAATTAAATATTATTGAATTATCCTAAATAGTAAAAATAGCGTTTTGAATGCGTATTTAATCTAAAAGCTGATGCTTTTTTATAAAGACTAATATATCCTCGGTGGCGTGGGTATTTTGCTGAAAATAAGTTGTATTGTCCGCTTTGGATTGCGTACTTAATTCTAGGTTTTTTATCGAAAAATTTTCTATCTCATTTTCAGTTGTAAAAATGGTGAGAATGCCAATTTTTTTTAATTGGTGAGCCTCGGCAAACCGTTGCATATTGGGGCCAATAAATATTGGAATATTATACACCGCCGCCTCCAGAATATTGTGTATGCCCTTACCAAAACCGCCACCAATATAGGCCGCGTGCGCATACCGATACACACGAGATAAAATGCCTAGGGTATCTAAGAAAAGAATTTGTGCCGAATGATTGACAGTTTCTACCGAATACTTTTCGATGTCGAAATCTGCAAAAACCTCATACGGAAAATGATCAATTTCGTGTGGGGCGATGATGAATTTATACGTTGTGGGCAGTTGCGAAATTATTTTTTTGATAACCCCCACATCATGATGCCACACACTCCCAAAGATAAAAACAGGGTCTTCGCCAATAAAATTTTCAATTTTTTCATCACCAAATGGTGTTTCTTTTAATTGGAGCACCCGCTCAAAACGAACATCGCCGCTTGTAGTTATATTTTCCAAACCTATTTCATTCAACAATCTTTTGCTCTCATGGTCCTGCACAAAAAAATGGGTAACCTGTCGCAACGATTTGCGGAAAAACCCTGCGTATTTTTTAAAGAAAAACAACTCTTTCCAAAAAATAGCACTGACCATAAGCAGCGGAATATCAGCCGCTTTTACTGTATGAAAATAATGATGCCAAAATTCATATTTTACAAAAATCACTAGCCTAGGTTCTAGCATTTCCAACCATTTTTTGCTATTCCTTTTTGTATCTAGCGGTAAATAAACGATGGATAAACTAGGAAATTTTTTTGCCACATAATCATAACCCGATGGCGAAAAAAAAGAAATTAAAATAGCATACTCCGGAAACTGTTTTTCCAATTTTTGAATGAGCGGCACCCCCTGCTCAAACTCCCCTACCGAGGCGCAATGCACCCAAATGTTTTTTTTCTTAACACCTCCCTCTCCAATATTTTTTGCGGCAAAATCTTCTAAATCTGCGAAGGATTTTTTCCTGCCATCAATCCATTTTTTTGCTTTTGCATTAAATGGCGCTGCAAGTAAAATACTTAAATAATACGCACGCAAGAAAATTTCGTAGAGCCATTTCATAGAGTATTTTTTGCTTAGCTAAACGGGCATTTTAATAATAAGTATCCTCCACTATTTTTTTATAAATAGGAATTACCCATGCAAACGTAAAGCCCACCATCACATCGCTGCGCTTAGCATCGCCGGGCTGTTGCACATCATAAAAATACGCGCGCCTACCTTGTGTAAAACCATAAATAGCATCAAAACCAATGACATAATTTATGAGCTTGTTGGGCGAGTAATGTGTATAGCCCACAAACTGTTTTACATACACACCGTTGGTGAGGCGGTCGTAGCCTTTTTTGTAATCGAGGTCCGTATTTTTTATAGTTTTTAGCCCGGCAATATTATTATCGCGGTCAAATAAATTGATTTTGTACTGCATAAAACCCACACCCGTTTGCAGCGTAAGTCCCGAATTTGGGTATTTATTAAGTACAGGTAAAACTTTGCCTACCTGCACACCCGTCATATACCCGCGCTGATAAATACCTACATTCAGCACCTCTCCAAAATCGTTAATAATCCCTCCATTTGCGGTGTATAAATTAGAAAGCAGGCCCGGCTCTTTTACCTTGCCGCCCACTATAAATGTATGCTCCACGCCAAATGTCCAGTTGGCTTTAGTCTTGTATTTGATACCCGCCCCTATCCGAAAACTATTGCCAAAGCGCGTAGCCATATCGGCAAGGGGCATATCATACGCGCCTTTTGCTTCGATGTTCCAGATGCGGGCATTGGGCTGTGCCGCTTCTTTTTTCTTCTTTTTTTGGGCAAAAAGTACTGACGGAAAAAGTACAAATAACACAAACAAAAATTTTAACTGCATGGCGTAAAGGTAAAGTTATTTTTATTTAAGTGATAAGTGAGAGTTGATAAGTGATAGCTCTAATACAGGCAAAAGTGAACGGGTAGATTTG
>JBBSPP010000480.1:0-2565 GCA_038258625.1 Chitinophagales bacterium | reverse complement strand
ATTACGATAGTCTTTCAGCGTTAAAAATTGTTGCAACGCAGTATCAAAACTTGGCGTACCAGGCTGCCCCAAACTAGCTAAGCGAGTTAGGAACAAGTTGGTAAAATCAGGATATTGATTTCCCAGTTTATTTATTCCAACAGCAATGTTATTTGTATCAATACTAAAAATAGCGCTGTCAAATCTTATAGTTTTGAAATCCATTTTTACATCGTTTGTATCCAATTTTTCTTTGCCCGCATTTTGGCAAGAAATAAAGCAAATACAGGCTGAATAACATATAATTAAAGCAAAAAATCGGGTGGTTCGATGATAAGCAGAGTATTTTCGCAAAGTTGTTTTTTTGATAAATGAACGGTAAAGGAACAACACTAAAATAAAAAATTATGAAAAAAATTACTTTACTTACACTCGTAATGGCGGCATTCGCCACCACCATTTATGCCCAAAGTACTGGCAACATTGACCCAGAAATTGAAGCGGTTTTTAAAAAATATCGTTTTGGGCTTTTTGTAGGACCAACATTTAACTCGTTGAAACCTGTAGTTGATATTGTAAAAGATAACAATGGAGATTATCGTGTAGAGGCTGCCGGTGGTCGTACTAGTTTTAGTGTGGGTCTTAATGCAGAGCTAAATGTTACCGAAAAATATACAATTTACTCAGGTGTAAGTTTGGAGTGGAATGGCGGTTCGTTAGAATCTTATTACGACTCAAATAGTACTCAAGCGCTGAGCGACAATTATGTGCGTACTGCAAAAATTGATTACAAAAATCAATACCTATCAGTTCCTCTTGGTTTAAAATTATATGCTGCTAAAATTGGAGACATTAGCATTTTTGCGCAAACAGGTATTGATGCGTCTTTATTGCTAAGCCAAAAAGGCGATTATGAGTTAGTTAAAAAAGATTATAATGTTTTGAAAGGTTCTAATGAAAAGCTAGGACCTTATGCTACAACTACCTTTATAAACGTGGGTTGGCACTTTGGCGTAGGTGCTGAGTATTCCTTACCCAATGGTAGTGCCGCTTACTTTGCAGTTCTTTACCGCAACGGTTTTACCGATTATACAACACCTAAACTAAACGACACGGGCAATCGCTTTGCGGATGGCAACATTCGATCAAATACAATTGCTATCCGTGTTGGATATTTTTTCTAGCAGCGTTTTTTACGAAAAGAAAACCGAGCTATTAGCAGAGTCCCAACCATTGGTTGGGGCTTTTTTATGCTTAAGATTATTTTTATTTAAATCTTTTTCACAAGAAAATTATTGCTACCAAAAAGTACAAACGGTATAATCTACATTTGTACATCATGAAAATATTCCTTGCACAGCAGAATTATATTATTGGAGATTTTGACTACAATCTTTCTAAAATAAAAAAAGCAGTTGCAACGGCTACGGTGCAACATGCCGAGCTCATTATTTTTTCAGAGCTAAGTATTTGCGGTTATCCGCCGCGTGATTTTTTAGAGTTTGATGATTTTATTTTTCGTTGTGAGGAAGCTGTAAAAGAGCTTTTGCTTTTATCAAAAAAAATTGGAATCATTGTTGGCGTGCCAGTGAAAAATCCACAACCCGAAGGCAAAGATTTATTTAATGCCGCACTGCTTTTGCACGAAGGCGAAATAAAAGGCGCAGCACACAAAACACTATTGCCCACCTACGATATTTTTGATGAGTACCGCTATTTTGAACCTGCCAACGAATGGAATTGCATTCAGTTTAAAGGAAAAAAGATAGCCCTCACCGTCTGCGAAGACATTTGGAATCTTCATACTTCTCATGTAGAAATGCCTTACAATCCATTGTATCGCCTCACGCCAATGGACGAGCTAGCGAAGCAAAACCCTGACCTAATGATAAACGTCAGCGCATCGCCATTTGATTATACTCATGCCGAAGACCGTTTAGCAATGGTAAAAGCCAATGTAAAAAAATACAATCTGCCCATGCTGTATTGCAATGGCGTTGGCTCGCAGACGGAAGTAATTTTTGATGGCGGGAGTTTAGTTTTTGATAAAAATGCAAACCTCATAAGCGAAGGGAAATACTTTGAAGAAGATTTGCTAGAAGTAAATCTAAACGATGACGGAACATTTGAAGAAGAAATAAAACAGTCGGCGATGGATGTGCCTAGCGAAGAATTGACACCGCCGCACTACGAACCCAACCTCAACATCGATCGTATTTACCAAGCGCTCGTGATAGGAATCCGTGATTACTTTAACAAACTAGGTTTTAAAAAAGCAACCCTTGGCGCAAGCGGCGGTGTGGATAGCGCGTTGGTACAAGCTTTGGCGGTAGCGGCATTGGGCGCAGAAAATGTACATGCCATACTCATGCCCTCGCAGTTTAGCAGCGGCCATAGCGTGAGCGATGCCGAACAACTTTCTATAAACCTCGGGAATAAATATGATACAATTGCTATAGAGCCAATTTATGATGCGTTCATGCAACAGCTAGAACCACACTTTAAAAACCTATCGTTTAACATAGCCGAAGAAAATATATAAGCCCGCAGCCGCGGAAATTTGTTGATGGCAATGGCAAATAAATT
>JBBSPP010000479.1:0-2566 GCA_038258625.1 Chitinophagales bacterium | reverse complement strand
ATAAGCGGATGATGATTGGCCTACAAGATAACGGTAACTATGTAAGCCTAAGCGATAATCAGCAGCAGCAATGGCAATTACCCGTAAATGGTGATGGTGCTTTTGGATATGTATCGCCCAATAATGATTTTTATGTAACGAGCATTCAGCAAGGGCGTATTGTAAAAATAAAAGTAGATGACCGAGGCAATATTGTGCGCCGCCGTCGCATAGACCCCGCTGGAAAAACTACTAACGATTATGTTTTCATCCATCCATTTGCCATTGATCCAAACAATGAAAACCTAATGTATTTACCAATTGGTAAACGGATGTACCGTTTAAATAATTTGGCTGACATTGCGCTGAATAATAATTATGACCAATTGGCTAATGAGTGGGCGGACCTAAACGATTCTATAACCACGCCCAACTTAGGCACGGCTGCAGCTTTTATTAACTGCATAGCTATCTCTAAAAAACCGGCCAACGTGGTTTATGTGGGCACGAGCAATAAGGAAATTTGGCGAATAGATAATGCACACGCCGCCAATCCTGTATGGACTAAAACCTCAACCGCTTTTTTGTCGGACAATGCGAATGTAAACTACATTGCTATTGATCCCGATGATGCAAATAAAGTATTGGTGGGTTATTCCAACTATAAAGTTCAAAGCTTGGTTTACACAACCAATGGCGGGCAAAAATGGAATCGTGTAGGTGGCACGCTTGAATTGGCAACCAATATAGGCGATGCGCCACCTTCTATCCGATCGGTGGGCATTCTTAAAATGGACGATGGTAGTCGCAACTATTTTGTAGGTACGAGTGTAGGTTTATACCGTACAAGTATGCTCGATACTACTACAATGTTGGCCACCATTTGGGAGCAAGAAAGCCCAAATCTGATTGGGGCCAATGTAGTAACGGATATTAAAATACGACAAAGCGATGGCTATGTGGCCATTGGCACACATGGCAATGGGGTATTTGAAAGCTATTATCGAAGCGCCCAAAACCCGGCCACATCACCGCTGCAAGTGATTGCTGCCACTACGTTTCCTAACCCGGCTACGGATATTATTAATGTTTCTTTTACCACCGCAGATGACGCGAATATAGAAATTGAACTATACAATATAAGTGGCCAACGAATACAAAATATAGACTACGGGCTGCACACCAAAGGGCAGTTTCAGTATGCCATAAATTTGAACGGCTTGCGCTCGGGTATTTATTTTGTGGCGGTGCATGATGGTACCAATAACAGAAACAGTTTACAAAAAATAGTAATTCAGCATTAATGAAATCAAATTTTACCAATCCCATTTTATTTTTTGCCCTCCTAATAATTATGGTAGGTTGCCGCGAAGAAGTTTTTGTACCCAAGCCAAGAGGTTATTATGAAATTGATTTCCCCGAAAAAAAATATACCACTTTTGAAAAAGAAGGTTACCCCTACTCGTTTGAGTATCCTGTGTATTCGGTTATAGAAAAAGACTCTATTTTTTTTACTGAAAAAACCGAAAACCCTTGGTGGATCAACGTGAATTATAAAAGCCTTGGCGGCAAAGTATTTATAAGCTACAAACAATTTAGTGGTAGCGAAAGCCTATCAAAATTACTCGAGGATAGCTACCAACTAAGCCACTACCACACCAAAAAAGCCGATTATATTAATGAGCCTGTTTTTCATACGCCCAATAATGTACATGGGGTTTTTTATAATGTAGGCGGTGCCTCAGCTTCGGCATTTCAGTTTTATGCTACAGATTCTGTTCGGCATTTTTTGCGTGGTGCGTTGTATTTTGATGTAGCGCCCAATGCTGATAGCCTGCGCCCAATCAACGAATTTTTAATAGAAGATATAGAGCGCATGGTCAAATCCATTCGTTGGAAATAATGATAATAATAGACGACGTATTAGTAGCCGATGATATTTTGAATAAACAATTTGTATGCGACCTCAATAGTTGCAAAGGTGGTTGCTGCGTAGAAGGAGACGCCGGCGCACCGCTCGAAAAGCATGAATTGAAAGAAGTAGAGAAAGCATTTGCCGAAATAAAAAACGAAATGAGCTTGGAAGCAATTGCCGAAGTAACCAAAAATGGTACGCATACTTTAGACGATGATTATACCTACGTAACGCCTATTGTAAACGATGGCATTTGCGTGTATGGCACCTACGATAAACAAGGCATTGTAAAATGCCTGATAGAAAAAGCTTACAACGAAGGTCGGCTTTCGTTCAAAAAACCAATTAGCTGCCACCTCTTCCCTATCCTTTACACCAAAAATGAAAGTGCCGAATTTATAAATTATCAACCTCGCGAAAAACTGTGCGCACCCGCATGTAGCTTGGGCGAACAATTAAAAGTTCCTGTGTACAAATTTTTGAAAGAACCGCTCATTCGCAAATTTGGCGAAGAATGGTATGGCGCGTTGGAGCATATTGCCGAAGAAATGATGGGTGATGAATAACTTCAAAGATTATTTCAAACGTCGGGAGCTCTCCCGTTGATATAAATAAGGTTGTTTGGTACGTCGGGAGATCTCCCATTCATATAAATAAGGTTGTTTGGTAAGT
>JBBSPP010000478.1:0-2566 GCA_038258625.1 Chitinophagales bacterium | reverse complement strand
TGATCCAGTATTTCATTGCTTTCACTTTTTAGTTGCGGGCTATTTACATCAAACAAAATATCACTACTTTCAAAATGCCCCGTTTCTTCCAACGGGTGGCGAGTATCTGCGCCCGCTTCGGCGAGGCGCAAATTGCCAATGTATAAATTATGCTCGCCGCTATATCCACCATTAGAAAATACAATGCCGTTATAATTTGTCTCATCAAACGCGCGGGGAATATCCCATATTTTTACATCGTTTATATATACACGCAGTCTATTTTTTTGGCGCCATAGAGCCACGTGTGCCGTTGGCCTATTAACGTTATTAAATTCTTTGATGGCTTTTTCATTGCTCATTAATTGCTCGCCATTGCTTACAATTTCCATAATTGTTTCGCCGCGCGCTTGGGCTTTGTTTGGGTGAAAAGCGATCCGCGTGCCATTTTTTCCTTTATAAAATCGTTGCCAATTTATAAAATCATTTTTTCTATTTTGCAATTGTGTAATGGTCAACACCAAATGATCGGAGTAATAAGAAAAATCTTTGTCAGCGGCAATGTCAAATTCGAAGGTGAAATTTTGGGGAAAGCGCGTAAAATTATCGGGTGTAAAACATCCGTTTTCATTCAGCTTTAGCCAACGCTGATTGCTGTTATTTATGGTTACAATTTCGCCGCTAGAGTTTGTATTCCAATTGACAGGAAAATCGCCAATCGCATCATTTGTTAGTTTGTCCTCGGCTATTACTTTTTTGCCTGGCACGAAATCTTTTGCTGAGTTTGATGTGATTCCTTCATCTTCACTTTCTCGATTATTGCCTGTGTTTTGATTGGTGTTTTTATTGCCGCCTTTATTCCCCTTTTTTTCTTTCTCCGTTTTTTGATTCCCATTTATTACATCATCTACGGGCTCATCAGTTTTCCGATCCGCTTTATCTACTACTTTATCAATGGTCCTATCAATTTTATTGTCAATGGTGCGGTCTATTTTGTTGCCTATTTTTTTGCCTAGTCCGCCAAGCTGGGCATAGTTTGTAATTGGTAATAGTAGGCTTAGCAGTAAGAGCATGGTTGTTAATTTCATAATTAGGTTGTTTTTTAGTTTTATGTTTTTATGGATTTCATAATATTTATTTGTCAAGATTAATTTTCTAAATCGGCTTCGCCAATTTTCTATCCAACCGCTCCAATCCGCTCCATCGGTCTTTGCTAATTTTATGATATATTTTCCAATCACCTTTGGTGGCGTATGTGCCTCACAAAGTTTACTTTCTTTTACGTATTCATTGTTGATGGAATAATTGTTTAGAATAATTTTTTCGCTTTTGGCGATTCTAATACCAGTAGTGTCATTATTAATATCAAAAACATGTGCGCTAAATTGTAGTTTAATATCTTCGGTCAGCACATCGGTTCGTCCATCAATTTCTAATACTATTTCTACTTCACGTTCACTTAGATAGTTATATGATTTTTGGGTAATGGCGAGTTGCTTGTTTGCAATATGCTCATATTTAAATACCATATTTGGCGTAAGGATATGCTCACATTTAAGCGTAGCCCTTACTTCTATCACATTGCTTGTTACCAAAAATATGTAGGTCTTAGTACCAATTGCTGCGCCCATTTCAATCTTCTTCCGTATCCATACGCCGCCATACCGAGCCAACCTTTTGGTGGCAATTTTAATTTTTGCAGTTGGGCATTTATCAGTTAGGTTCTCATACATTTCTTCATTGTCGGGCGAAGTGATCATTTTATTGTTCTGAGAATTTTCTATTGCCGTACAATTAGCAGGGTTTCTTAATATGGAGCACACTTGTGGTGCCGCAAAAGGAATTCTATTTTGCGCCCTCCAATTGGCTACATGGTTATAAAGTCTTAATTCAATTTTCATAATAATTTATTTTTCTAGCCCAAACTCAGGCTGCGCATCCATTCTTCCCAAGTTGCAAATGTGGCAGTTATGTCCTCCTCAGTATGGTTTGTCTTTTCCTTAAATTTCTTTTTGCCTGAGATTGGCTTTTTCTCTTTTTTTATAAATTGCACATTGGGTAATGCGCTTTTCAAATCTTGTAGGCGCCCACCCAAGAGGTCTTCTTCAAATTCGATTTCAAAATCTTTCACGCGCAGTTTGCCCAAACCTTCTATTTTTATAATCATCATTTTATTCAATGCATTTTTATGGTTGTCTTCTTTTAGGTTTAGCAAAATATTCGTACGCACTAGTTCACCTTTATACTTCCGATTAAAATTTAATTCTCTTTAGCTTTTCTAAGAGTAGTACAGCGGTTTTTTTATTGCGAAAAAGCTATTTTCTTTAATGTTAAAAAACATAATTTTCGTTTTCCGTTTTATTATAAAAACAAACTTAGCTTGGCTACATACTCCAATTCGCTACAATTTACTTGCTTCATTGGTAGTATAAATAGGTAAAAAAAGACATTTTCCTTCCAAAAATTCAGATTATACAAGGCTTCACCACAACCACAATTATTCTATAAATTTGCATCATTCATTACCCACATCATGCAAGATCTTTTTGATAGCCTTACCAAAATGACAAAAAGTGAACGACTTTTC
>JBBSPP010000477.1:0-2575 GCA_038258625.1 Chitinophagales bacterium | reverse complement strand
ACTTATTATAAAGATGGCGAAGAAATAATGATTCCGGTTTTCCGCGATGGACTAGAAACTACAAAGTATGAACTGAACGAATTGAAAAAAGATACCACGCAAACTTTTGAGCTTGGTTCGAATACCAAGACGACTATCTATTTTAATAATACGGTGCTGGAAAATATTTTGGTAGAAATTGACAAACTAAAAAACTATCCTTACGGTTGCAATGAACAAAATGCTTCCAAAATAAAAGGCCTTTTGATAGAAGAAAAAATACGCGCACAGCTTAAACAAGATTTTAAAAATAAGCGCATGACCAAAAAACTAATTAACGAATTGGAAAATACGCAGCACCCCAATGGCAGCTGGGGCTGGTGGGCAAACAGCAGCAATCATAACCGCATGACAATTTATATAGCCGAAGTACTAAACGATGCAAACGCCGCCGATTATAATACCCGCGCCGCTTTGCTAGCGCGCGATTACATTCGAGACAATATTGAAACCTTTAGCACTAGCGATAAATTGTACGCGCTTTATTTGCTCAAAAAAATGAACACCACGAAGATTGAGTATGATAAACTAACAGTGGATATGGATTATTACAACCTCACTACGTGCGATAAATTGTATTACATAAGCAATCAATTTTCCTATAAAAATAAACTGAACAAATCGCAGGTGTATGATTGCCTCAGCTTACTAAGTGCCGAAAGTGGTCGTAGCTATTCCGATAATTTCTTTTACGACCCAAGTGCAACTATGGCGTTGGCCATAAAACTTTTGAATGAAACCGAGATGAAAAATAACGTAACCCAGAGTGTGGGGCAACTCATTAATTCAGGGAAATTTATTTCGGGGGCCAATACGTTTGCTAAAGTTTATTTGATTGAAGCTTGGCTAAAAAGTATGGAAGAAAAACCAAACGCTGTATTAGCTGGTATAAAAATTAATGATTCGCTCACGGTTACTAAATTTCCCTTTGTTTATACTACAACAAATTCTAGTATAAAAATTTCGCACACTGGCGCGCCCGTTTGGGCATCTTTGGTGCAAGATATTTACTTGGCCAACCCTGCTAAAAAGGATAGTTTATTTAACGTGCGTTCGCAATTTAAAGTTGGTGATACCGCCGTTTCAACATTGACAAAAGGGCAAGATGTAAACTTGGATGTCAAAGTAATGAGCTACCGCACCAATAAAAATGTGATGCTGGTTGTGCCAATTCCGTCGGCTTGTACATACAAAACAAAAGACATTCCTAACGGGAATATTAGCCATATTGAGTATTACAAAAACAAGGTAATTTACTATATCGAAAATTTGGGCGTGGGCGATTTGAATATTTCTATTCCGTTGCGGGTAAATTTTGGTGGTGATTTTAGTGTGCCGCCTGCGCAAATTTCGTTGATGTATTATCCATTCAAATCGGGGAATAATATGAAGCGGCGTGTGGTGGTGGAGTAGAATATTGATTTAGGAGGTTAATAGGGTTTATAAAGTTTTGCATTTTTTTGCTGACATACATTGCTTAGGTTAGCGCGCTCGCCAACTATGGCTGGCATTTTTTTAAACCATATAAGAAAATATAAGCGTCTGTAATTGTAATTATATTTACCGACTTATGAAAAACATCGTCATTTTCGCATCGGGTGCGGGTAGCAATGCGCAGGCAATTATTAATCATTTTAGAGGGAGCGAGAAAGTAACTATTGCTTTAATTGTTTGTAACAAACCTACGGCGGGCGTTTTGCAAATTGCCGCACATGAGGAAATTGACTCTTTGCTAATTGATAAAAAAATAATCAATGATGCTAAGTTTTTGGACGTTCTTAATGATTACAAAACAGACCTAATTGTGCTGGCCGGTTACCTCTGGAAAATTCCTTATTTTTTAATTCAGGCTTACGAAAATAAAATTGTGAATATTCATCCTGCGCTATTGCCAAAATATGGCGGCAAAGGAATGTATGGTGCTAATGTGCACAAAGCCGTGATTGAAAATAAAGAATCTGAAAGTGGCATTACCATCCATTTGGTAAATGAAGAATATGATAAGGGTGAAATATTGTTGCAGAAAAAAATTGAAGTGACTGCTTATGATACTGCTGAAAGTTTGGCGCGAAAAATTCATACTCTGGAGCATGCTTGGTTTGCAAAAACGATTGAGGATTTACTGGCCTAGTTTTCTTCAAAGTGATGCTTTTATAATTTGTAACTTTACTGTAAATTAAAACGCATGAAAAAAATACTACTTTTTACAGCCTCCCTTTTTATAAATTCACTGTTGTTTGCTCAATTGGCATTGCCCAATTTTAGCCTTTCTAACCGAGGCCGATTTCCTGATACAGCACCGGATAATGCAAACATTCGCCAATCATCGGGCTTAGCCTTGCACCCTGGCACCAATAGTTTTTGGACGCACAATGACCAAGGTTTTTTGAATAATAAAATTTATCGTTTCATGCCCTTGGCGGCCAACACTAATAATGATGTTTTGATAACAGACAGCGTAACTGTAAATACTGCAAACGCAGATTGGGAGGATATGACCACAGACGATAACGGCAATTTGTATTTGTTGGATATT
>JBBSPP010000476.1:0-2603 GCA_038258625.1 Chitinophagales bacterium | reverse complement strand
GTTCGGCGAACATCTTTTCTCGCAACGCTTTCTTTTGTTCGCTGATGCTCATATTGATTTATAATATTTTACAAGTTCATCTATCGGACGTTTTACCACCTTCCCCAATGTTATTTCGTATTGATAGCAAAGTTGCTGTATGATATCTTTAAAAGAATCTGCCACCGATCCACTAAAATGCACGGGTACTTTATGAATTTGTTTGTAGTGCAACAGGTTATTTATAAAAAAATCATTGAGGCAATCTTCAGCAATATTCTCTATCATATAATGGCCGCGATTGTCCAAAGCAAACTTGGCGAAGCGCGCCAAATAACGATTGGGAAACGGTTCTCGATAAATATTATTGAGGATAGTTTCTAATTCCACATCATAGGTGTTTTCAAAATTCGCCGCCAATTCTTTATCCATTATTCCTTGGAAATAGTATTGCAAAATTTTTCTACCTATGTGATTTCCGCTACCGTCGTCCCCAAGTACGTAACCGAGTGATGGTAATTTGGTAGTGATTTTGCTACCGTTATAAAAACAGGAATTACTCCCCGTACCCAAAATGCAAGCTATGCCTTTTTCATCTTTACAAGTAGCGCGCGCGGCTGCTAATAAATCGCCTTCGGTAAAAATTTTTTTGGTTGCAAAACATGATTTCAAAGCTTTTAAAATTACTTTTTTACTATCGCGGCTATTTACGCCCGCACCATAAAAATATATTTCGTCAACCACCGTTTTGGCAGGGTCTAGCTTTAGCTCGTTTTTCAAAATATAAATGATTTCATCTGCCCCTTGCAGATAAGGATGCAACCCTTGGGTGCTCAATCGCTTTGTATTTTTATCGCCAATCAGCACCCAATCAGTTTTGGTGCTGCCGCTTTCGGCTATCAATATATTTTTTTGCATGGGTGGTAAAAGTACTATTATGATTATAAAATAGTTGCCGTAGGCAATTATTCATTAAAAGCTATCCGTACTGTTTCACTGAGATCAAAAGCAACTAAAATAATTTCTTAAAAAGGACCAGTAATTCAGTAATGTGGGCATAATTATTCCTTAAAGTAAATTTCTACAAACGGATTCTGCTTACTTTAGCTAAAGTTTTCACGGCAACATTGTGCGCAAAAAATTAGCCCAACTCAAATATATGATGCAGTTCTTCCCCCTTCGGTTGAACTTTTTTGTATTTCTATTTTTGGTTATTTTAATATATCGGTTTGCTCAGCAGCCCGCTATTGACACCTCTAGCTTTCATCACTTTTTGGCGCTGATGAGTAAAATCGGTTTCGTGATTTTGGTGGTGGTTTTTGTGCTGAGTTTGCTAAGTGCTGTGGCGGCTTGCTTGTATTTCATACGGCATCGGCATTTTTTTAATGTGCAAATTATTAAGCGCGAAAAAGAAGACGAACATAGCGTGCATGTAAAAACCACCATTGAAAAAATTGTGCGTCCGCTGCTCGGCAATATCAGCGTGCGCTACTTGTACAATGAAACGGAACTGAGCCCACAATTTATACTAAGCAATAAAAAATATTTTTCGGTACTGCCCGAAATGGGGCATGAATCATCCATAGAACTGCCTAATATTAAAGAATATAATTTGGAGGGAGCATTACTTTCATTTCAGGATTTATTTCGCTTTTTTTCGTTTACGTTCAAAAATTCAATCCAATCGCAATTTATAAATCTCCCTTATGAAGTAGCTCAAAAAAAACTTGCGGTTGAACCAAAAACCACGCAGACTGATGAAGTGCGAACGAACACCTTGCGCAAAATATCGGGCGAGTGGTTGGAGTATAAAAAGTATGAGGCTACTGATGATATTCGCCGTATTGTATGGAAAGCTTATGCGAGGAACCGCGAATTAATTATTCGTCAGCAAGAGGTACTTTCGCCTTTTGCCTCGCATATTAATTGTTACATCAGCTTTTATAATGACAAATTTTTTCCGCAAAATGCACTTGATGCCATGAGCGATTTTTATAAAAATTATGTATGGTCTTTTTACAAAGAAATCTCTGCTACGGACTTTGAGATAAAATTACATTTTGACCAATTCAAATTACCTATTGCCGAGAGCAGCCTAATAGCCGAGCAAATTGCGCAGGCTAATTGGCAAGACGAGCAGTTCCCCAATGATTTTTTTGATCCTCAAAAAGGGAGTGTACTTTTTTTACATTCTCTAATCCCTAGCCCCGAAATGGAAAAGGTATTGGCAAATTGTACAAAAAATACCTTGATAATATATATAGATGTAACGGCTATTTTTGAGGAAAAAACCAAAATGCCTTTTTGGAAAAAAATATTTTTGAAACCAAAAAATATTCGCAATGAAGAACTGGTAAAAAGTTGGCGCCGAAGCCCCAATCGTTTCTCACTAAAAAATCAGCTTGAGGAACACCAACAATTGCTACAAAATACGGTGGCGCAAATAGAAATTATCTCTTGAAGAATATCCAAAACATACAACGGCAGCACCGGTGGGCACAATTAATTTTTATTGTATTGCCGAGCATTGCCGTGGCCGGATTTTTTTTGTGGCAAGCTAATTCTTTTTTTAGCATTCTACGAAATCAATGGGTTGCGCAGTTACTTTATTTTGGCTCGGGGCT
>JBBSPP010000475.1:0-2605 GCA_038258625.1 Chitinophagales bacterium | reverse complement strand
AGTCTGCGTTTTAGTTTTGTATCCTTACTCGCCGTCATGCGGGCTTCAAGCTCCAACAGCAAATCGTCAGTACTCATTTTGGCTGGGTCGGTAATAAACGTTTCTTTGGTTACTACTTTTTCTATAACCGTTTCTGCGCCTTCTTCCTCGTCCTCTTTTTTATCGCTTTTGTTGCTGAGTGGCTGCGAAAGTTTTGAGCCATCACGGTAAAGGGCATTTGCTTTTAACGCAAGCTCCCAACTTAGTTTGTAACAATCTTTAATTTCATCAACCGTGGCTTCGTTGGGCAAATTAATAGTTTTAGAAATCGCCCCCGAAATAAACGGTTGCACTGCGCCCATCATTTTTATATGACCGTGGGCGTGTATAAAACGCTCGCCATCTTTGCCACATTTATTGGCGCAATCAAAAATTGTCAAATGCTCGTCTTTCAAATCAGGTGCGCCTTCTACCATCATGGTACCGCATACATAATCGTTGGCTGCTGCAATTTCCTCACGCTTAAATCCGAGTGACAACAACAAATTGAATTTTGGATTATGGTACTCTTCGGGGGTAAAACCAAGACGCTTGAGGCATTCCTCTCCTAGCGTATAATGGTTGAAAACAAAATCAATATCAAACGCACTCATTACCCCTTTATCTAGCTTTTCTATTTCTTCATTTATGAAACCTTTTTCGCTTAAAGATTGATGATTTACAAAAGGCGCACCCGCAAATGTGCCGTGCCCTTTTGCATAGTTTACAATATTTTTTACCTCTTTTTCCGTGTAGCCCAAATTATGAAGTGCCAACGGAATAGAGTTATTTATAATTTTGAAATAACCACCACCACTCAATTTTTTAAACTTTACCAATGCAAAATCTGGCTCCACACCCGTGGTATCGCAGTCCATTACTAGACCTATCGTACCCGTGGGTGCAATTACTGTAGTCTGTGCATTTCTGTATCCGTACTTTTCGCCCATTTGAACCGCCTCGTCCCACGCTTTGGTGGCCGATTTTAATAAATCGTCGGGACAATGTTTTGCATCAATGCCCATTGGTTTTATTTCCAACCCTTCGTAGGCATCGCTAGCATCATAAGCCGCCGCGCGGTGGTTGCGCATTACGCGGAGCATGTGTTCCTTATTTTTTTCATACTCAGGAAAAGCACCCAAATGTGCCGCCATCTCTGCCGACGTTTTGTACGCGACGCCCGTCATGATTGCTGATAAAGCACCCGCAATTCCGCGCGCATCATCGCTATCATAAGCAATGCCTTTTACCATTAATAATGAACCAAGATTGGCAAAGCCAAGACCCAATGTGCGATAATCATAACTTAATTGCGCCACTTCTTTGGAGGGGAATTGCGCCATCAACACAGAAATTTCTAACACCACCGTCCAAAGGCGAATAATGTATTCGTAGCCTTCGATATCAAATTCGCTGGTCTCTTCATCAAACAATCTGCGCAAGTTCATACTTGCTAAGTTGCATGCGGTATTATCCAAAAACATATACTCGCTACACGGGTTACTACCGTTGATACGACCGCCTTCGGGGCAAGTGTGCCACTCATTAATGGTAGTATCATACTGCGTGCCTGGATCAGCACAACGCCAAGCGGCATAACTAATTTTATCCCACAAATCTTTCGCGGGGATTTTTTTCATGGTGCTGCCATCGGTGCGGGCTGTCAAATTCCAATCTTCACCTGCTTCTAAAGCATGGAAAAATTCGTTGGGAATCCGCACAGAGTTATTCGAGTTTTGACCACTTACAGTGCGGTAAGCATCGCCTTCATAATCATTACTATACCCTGCAGCTATTAATGCGCCTACTTTTTTCTCTTCTTCTACCTTCCAATCTATAAATTCTACAATCTCGGGATGGTTCAAATCTAAACTCACCATTTTAGCAGCTCGTCGGGTTGTGCCGCCACTTTTTATAGCACCTGCTGAGCGATCGCCAATTTTTAAAAAGCTCATTAACCCACTCGATGTTCCACCACCGCTAAGAATTTCACCCTCACCACGAATGCTACTAAAGTTTGTGCCTACACCCGATCCATATTTAAAAATACGTGCTTCGCGAACCCACAAATCCATAATGCCTCCGTCAGAAACTAAGTCATCATTTACACTTAAAATAAAACAAGCATGTGGCTGCGGACGCTCATAAGCATTTACCGATTTGCAAAGTTCACCCGTATTTTGCTCTACATAATAATGACCCTGCGGCTTGCCCGTAATACCGTATGAATTATGCAAACCCGTATTAAACCATTGTGGCGAATTTGGCACGCAGGTTTGATTCATGATAGAGTACACCAACTCTTCATAAAATATTGTTGCATCTTTTTTTGTAGCAAAATAATCATATTTTTCACCCCACATTCTCCAACAATCTGCCTGTCGGTGCGCTACTTCTTTTATCGAAATTTCATGACCCAGCGTACCATCTTTTTGTGGCACACCGGCTTTTCTAAAATATTTTTGAGCCAAAATATCGGTCGCAATTTGACTCCAATGTTTTGGTACTTCTACGTTTTTCATTTCGAAAATTACCTCGCCATTTGGGTTGCGAATTACAGATGTTCTGTAATCATATTCAAATTGGT
>JBBSPP010000474.1:0-2637 GCA_038258625.1 Chitinophagales bacterium | reverse complement strand
TGTCACCACCAAGGACGGTAACAAAAATAAACTTTCGGGTAAAATTGGCGTAAATCCTATTTTGTCAAAAATATTTTTGGAAGGTCCATTGAGCAAATCCAAAGCTGATGGTGGCGCCACTACATTTTTATTATCGGTAAAACGCTCGTATTTGAATACAACTTCATCATCGCTTTATGGGGGGCTAGGCGAACCATACAAATCTAAACTGCCCTACTCTTTTACCGATATGTACGCCAAAGTAAATATGCAAGGGCAAAGCGGGAGTAAGTTTAGTTTTTTCGGGTTCAATTTTAATGATAAAGTGGCCTTCACAAATGTATCTGAACTGAATTGGAAAAACTATGGCATGGGTACCAACTTTGTTATTTCGCCAGCGGGTGCTAGCTCGTTAATTTCGGGAGGGCTGTATTATAGCGATTATAAAATTGATTTGACAGAGGCCGATAACCGCCCGCGCCAAAGTGCTATAAATGGTTTTGATGCGAATATTTCGGTTACGTCTTATTTCCAAAACTATAATGAAATAAAATATGGTGTAGAATTTAATGGGTTTAAAACGGAGTATAATTATTTCAATTTTTTGGGTTTGCAGCAAGACCAAACGCAGTACACCACGCAGCTTGGCGTATATGTAAAAGGGAAGAAAAATTTTGGCGACAAGCTGATTATAGAGCCTGGCGTGCGGTTTCAGTACTACGCCTCCGCGCAGGTGCCACGGTTGGAGCCTCGCGTGGCCGCCAAGTATAATATTACTGATAATATTCGTATAAAAGGATCGGCAGGTATGTATTCTCAAAATTTAATTTCGTCAAAATCTGACCGAGATATTGTCAACTTTTTTGCTGGTTTCCTTACCGCACCATCTTTCGATGTGGAGGATAAGCAAGGAAAAGGAGTGAAAAATAATATCCAAAAGGCCTATCATTTAATTGGTGGTATAGAAGTTGACAAAGGTGATTTTGAGTTTACGTTGGAGCCTTGGTTCAAAGATTTTACACAATTAATATCGCTGAACCGCTACAAATTATTCGCCAGCGAATCAGATTATATTATAGAAACGGGTAAGGCGTATGGTATAGATTTTACCGCAAAATATGTTAAAGACCGCTTCTATTTTTGGGGCGTATATTCCTACGGTTATGTTGATCGTTTTGATGGTTTGCAAGAATACCCAACACCATTTGACAGACGCCATAATGTAAACATTCTGGCATCGTACACGGCGGGTAAAAAATATGACTGGACATTCTCCGCCCGCTTTAATTATGGCTCGCCATTCCCGTTTACTCAAACGCAATCTTTTTTTGAGCAAGTTAATTTTAGCCAAGGCCTCGGTACCAATTACCTAAACCAAAATGGAAATTTAGGAATTCTTTATGCCAACGATATTAATGGTGGGCGCCTTTCATCCTATCATCGCCTTGATATTTCGGCAGCCAAAAAATTTGCCTTGAAAAACAAAACGATGATAGAAGCTAGCCTCAGTGTAACAAATGCCTACGACCAACAGAATATTTTTTATATTGATAGAATACGTAATACCCGAGAGTATCAATTGCCCATTTTCCCTAGTGCGGCGGTCAATTGGTCTTTCTAAAACAAGACTGACTACCCATAATTTTTTAATTGTATGAACCCCAAAAAACTTCTCTTTTTATTTTTCACCACTCTTTTTTATGTATCAGCACAGGCGCAATTCAGCTTACAGCTTACCGAGCCACACCGCCAGCTCAAGCAGGCCATGGAACATTACGAATATGGCCATTACACCAAAGCCAAAGACCTTGCTCAGCAATATTTGCAGCAAGAATTTTTGAAACCGCAACGCGAACCCCAGGGCCCACAAGATGATTTGCAAGAAGCTACCGCTAATTTTTATTGGAACCTAGCACGAGTAGGCCTGCGCGAAGATGGTGCGCTTGCCGAGCTAGCTTTGTTTGTGAGCAAAACTCCTTTTGCATCCATACAGCAATATGGGTATTTCAAATTGGCGCGGTCACTTTTTGCTCAACAAAGTTTTCAACAGGCCATCCCTTTTTACGAAAAAGCAAGTATTCATTATTTGAGCAACACCGAAATTATTGAACGAAATTTTGAGTTGGCGTATTGCTATTTGTTAGATAATAAATTGGAAAAAGTAAATCCACTGTTTGCTTCCGTCAAAGATGTACGAGGTGAATATTTTAGCCCTGGCAATTATTACCACGGTGTGCTGGCCTATTACCGGGGCGATTATGATGAGGCACTACAAAGTTTTGAAGCGGTCAAAAAGCAAGAAGAGTATCAGGCAATTGTACCTTTTTATATTGCCGAGCTCAATTATTTTAAGGGAAAAAAAGATGAGACGTTGAAACAAGCCGAGGCATATATGAAAAATACGGACGCAGCCTATTACACGGAGATGAGCCAATTGGTTGGGCAAATTTATTATGAAAAAGGCGAGTTCAAAAAAGCGCAACAGTACCTAGGAAACTATGTAGACCAGAAAAAGGAGGTGCGCAATGGCGATTATTTTAGAATGGGGTATGTAAAATACCAAATGGGCGAACTGCCCGATGCGATTACATATTTTGACCAAGTGAAAAATAATGGTACGGATTTGTATCCGCAGGCACTTTATTTTTTGGGTCTTTG
>JBBSPP010000473.1:0-2649 GCA_038258625.1 Chitinophagales bacterium | reverse complement strand
GGGAAAATGCGTTTCATGATGGTTTGCCCCGCGCCGTACATGGCATCGTAGGCTAGTTTTAGGTGCGAATTGCGCAGCTTTTCGAGGTCAAATTTTTCATTTAAATAATCCAAATACTCTTGCTCCAAATCTGCGTATTGTATCAAACCTTGTGCTTCGTAATAGGCTATCTCGCCTACAATTTCTACGGCATGGTCGGGGATTAAATCTTCTACTTCTTGGATCTGCGCGGGCGAAGTTGGCCCGCCGTGGGGCGATTTTAGTTTATAGCCATTATAGCTTGGCGGGTTGTGGCTGGCGGTAATCACAATGCCTTGGTCGGCTTTGTGCTGCAACACGGCGAACGAAATCATGGGCGTGCTCACAAATTTTTTGTCCATAATTACTTTTACACCATTGGCGCAAAAAACTTTTACAGCCACTTCGGTAAAAAGCGCGCCACCAAAACGGCAATCATGCCCAATGACAATTGTAGGGTTTTCTTTTTTTGCTTTTAGCCAATTGCAAACGGCTTGGGTTACACGGGCCACATTTTCGGTGGTATATTCTTGGGCTATGATGGCGCGCCAACCGTCGGTGCCGAATTTTATTTTTAGTTTTCCTTCCATGATTTTTTTTATTAAATTGTTACCCCCTTTTGGGCGGTATTAGCATGGCGCGAAAGTATTTAGTATTTCGGAGTTCCTTCATAGTATTGGGTATTTTGTTGGTCAAATTTAATAGGGCGCACGCGCTTAATTTGTGCATATCAGCTGCTGATGGTATATTTTATATGTACATTCTATACCCAGCAGGTTTTTAAAATGTATTCGATGTTTATCTTCTGTATCTATCGCCTTTTTATTAAAAATATAATGTAATAATTTTATACCTGTAAAATATATATTTTATATTAAATATACACCTTCTATACCTAGAAGGTGTATATATAAAAGTAAATGCATACCTTCTATAGCAAAATTGTACGTATTTAATATTAAATGCTTACATTCTATACCAAGAAGGTAAGCATTATAATAAATATATAATACCGCTATATCAAGAAGGTATTATTTTTTATTTAAAAACTACTATTCTGTACCTAGAATATACGTGTGATGCAGTAAAAATGAGAGTATTGACTACTGACTACTCACTACTAGCTACAAAATACTAAAACTAAATACTAAATACTACCTACTAAACACTATCTTTAGCTTCTAAAAACAACCAACCATGGGCAGATCAAGACAATTACCAAAAAGTATTAGTAGCCGCAAAGCCGCTTTGAACGCAGCTTTTGCCAAAAAAATCAACCCTGGCCCGGCTGGCAATTTCCTTACCAATATTACAGACGAGCGGCTGGGCATTGCCAAGGCCGACTACACGGCGGGTTTCAATGCGCTTACCGTGGCGCGCGTGCAGTACCACGAGGCCACACCCATTAAGCGCGCGGCATTTGTGGAGGCGCAGATGTATGTGCGGCATTTTATTATGGCATTTAATATGGGTGTATCGCGCGGCGATTTTACGGCTGCCCAACGCGGGTATTTTGGTATAGAAGTCAATGATGATACCGCGCCCAATGTAGCCAGCGAGGCCGATTTGCTAGCCATGGGCGAGCAAATAATTACGGGCAACGCGGCGCGCATTACAGGCGGCGGCGCGGTAATGCCCTACCCAACAATTGCCGATGTAACCGCAAAATACTTCGCGTTTCGCTCCTTGCACGACGCCTACAGCAATCTAAAAGACGCCCTCGATATACAGCAAGAAGCCATGGAGGCGCAAATAACCGAGGTGGATAACGTGATACTAAAAGTGTGGAACGAGGTAGAGACATTCTACAGCGAAGAACCCATTGAAAGCAAGCGCGCCAACGCCGAAGAGTGGGGCGTAATATACATCCACACGGGCGTGGTGAAAGTGGTAACGCTACAGCTACAAATGCAGGATGGCAGCGAGCTACCAGCCATTACCGAAGTGCTGCTGCAAGACGAACAGCAACTGCCCAACGAAGATGGACAATCTATATACAACACCATAATGCAGGGCGAGCTAACGGTACAAGTAATGGGCGACGAACTAGTGCCGTACAGCGGCACCATCACCGTACTGCCGGAGGGTGATCAAACGTTTGTGATAATGCTTAGTAGGGTGTAGGTTTTAATGAATAACTAATAATGAATAGTGAGTAATGATTTGGTGTTTTCTTTTTTAGTGAAAAGTATTATTATTACAAAGCAAAAAAAATTACAATGAAAAATGCTGCCTACTTGCTGCTCGCTTTTTGCCTTTTTGCTACGGCTTGTAAAAAAGATAAAGTTGAGCCAGCGAAAATTACTACGCCACCGCCAATTCCGAATCCAATGGCAGGAGCTTTGGATACCTTAAATGGAGTAGTAAAGTAAAATCAGGATGTCTTACCTATCAGTCACGCAGAGCGTGACGGATTTGGAATGGAATCGCAGCTTTGCTACGACTACTAACTAATCCAATTAAACACCCCAAATTTCCTCTTTCCCAAAAAGAGGATTTTTTCTTTTAGTCAAAAAACAAGCAACCGCCCCAATTTCGCATTTTAAGGTATCAAATTTTAAAAGTTGGGGAAATCTTAGTTTTTTAAAAACGGATTTCCGTTTCTGTTTTTAGTAAATTCGCGCAAGTCTT
>JBBSPP010000472.1:0-2649 GCA_038258625.1 Chitinophagales bacterium | reverse complement strand
ATAAAATCTTGATTGGTAGAATATACCATACCACCATTATTTTTTTTCTTGCTCATGTATAATTTCCTTTTTTTGCCAAAGATACCTTTTACCACAGAACATTTTATTTTTCCGCTAAACACAAAATTATTCATGTACAATTCAATCTTCCATTACCTTCACCCCCACCAATTATGGAAAAAAATATAGTACTGCGCGTAAGCGGTTTGCAAAAAAGATATGGTGCCATTCAAGCATTAAAAGGGGTAAGTTTTGAGGTGCCAAAAGGATGTGTATATGGCATACTTGGGCCAAATGGTAGCGGCAAAACAACCTTGCTAGGCATTGTGCTTGATGTGCTAAAAAATAACGGTGGCAGCTACGAATGGATAGGCTATCCCAAAGCGGAAGACGCTCGCAAGCGCATTGGAGCCTTGTTAGAGACGCCAAATTTTTATCATTACCTCAGTGCGGTGGACAATTTAAAAATTGTAGCCGAAATAAAAAATGTAGCCAAGCCTGATATTGATGGTGTGCTAAAGCGTGTATTGCTTTTTGAACGAAAAGATTCAAAATTTAGCACCTACTCACTGGGCATGAAACAACGATTGGCCATTGCATCGGCACTGCTAAGCAACCCGGATGTTATCGTTTTTGATGAACCAACAAATGGATTAGATCCAGAAGGGATTGCCGAAATTAGAAACTTGATTAGAGAATTAAGTGCTGAAGGCCGCACAATAATTATGGCTAGCCACCTGCTCGATGAAGTAGAAAAAGTATGTACCCACGTAGCAATTTTGAAGAAAGGAGAATTACTCAGTGAAGGGTCGGTAACAACAATATTGAAAGACGAACCAACATTTGAACTTAAAGCAGAGAATATAAATACGCTAAAAAGTAACTTGGAAAATCACCCGCAAATAAATACTGTAGGCGAAGATAATGGAATGCTGATAGCCTCTTTTTCCAAAAAAATATCCGCTGCAGCTATTAATCAATTTTGTTTTGAGAAAGGAATAACCCTTTCTCACCTCAAAGAAAATAACCTGAGCCTAGAAAAAACGTTCCTCGAACTTATTAAATAAAAAAAATAATGCGATTATTCAAAATAGAATGGCTGAAGCTAAAAAAATATCGAACGTTTTATATACTGTCGGGTCTGTTCATGTTCGTAGCGGTGCTCATTAATTACGCCGTGAACAAAGAAATGTTCAACATAAAAACCAATAATGGACCTGCGGGTAAGCAATCTTTTGGGCTTTTTAGTAACGATTATACATTTCCACAAGTGTATGAAAATGTAGTCTTTTGGTTTGGGTGGGCCATTATTTTTCTGTGCGTGTTGGTTATAATCAATATCTCTAACGAGTACAGTTTCAAAACACAACGGCAAAGCATTATTGATGGTTTCAGCCGCATAGATTTTTTACATTCCAAAGTGGCACTCATCATTGGTATCAATGTGGCACTAACTGTTTTCTACTTTATTGTTACGCTCATATTTGGTATAGCCAATGGCGATACACAAATTTTTGATGGGGCAAAATACATTCTGTACATGTTTTTGTGCGGCATGAATTATTTATCATTTGCTGCCCTTATTACATTATTTATCAAGCGCTCGGGTTTATCCATCATGATTTTATTTTCCTACATTTTTTTTGAATCCATTATAAAATTAATCATCGACAATTTTACGCAGTACAACATCGGAAAATTTTTACCGCTGGATAGTAGTGATAGTTTGTTGGCTACACCATTTAGCACCATGGCGGCCATGATGAAAGGAAACGAAAACGATAAAAGCACCACAATAATGGTGGCCATGAGTGTGCTCTACATTCTAGGTTATTATTTTATTGCTCGGTTGCGAATGCAAAAAGCTGATTTGTAAAAAGATTTTTTTGCGCTACTCGATTCAACTAATTTCATAAGTACTCAACTTATCATGAGTATGGTCTGAAAGTTTACTAATTTATGGTCCATTGGTTTTCTGATAGTCTCAAAAAATTAGAGAAAAAGTTAGGCTTACATTTTTCCTAACACAAATTCCCAACGCTGTGCGTTATATTTGTTCATCTAAAGACAAGGTTATGAGCGTAGAAAAAGGGCAACAATTATTTGAACAAAAAATAGCGAAAGATGTAAAAATAGAAGCACGCGATTGGATGCCCGATGCGTATCGCAAAACGTTGATACGGCAAATATCACAACACGCGCACAGCGAAATTGTAGGCATGTTACCCGAAGGCAATTGGATAACCCGCGCGCCCAACTTACGTCGTAAATTAATACTGGTAGCCAAGGCGCAAGACGAGGCAGGGCATGGATTATACCTATACTCCGCCGCCGAAACTTTAGGTATTACGCGCAACGAAATGTTTGAACAATTGAACAGTGGCAAAGCAAAATACTCTAGCATATTTAATTATCCCACACTTAGCTGGGCAGATATTGGCACCATTGGCTGGTTGGTTGATGGCGCCGCTATTATGAATCAAGTAATGCTTTGCCGTACATCTTATGGCCCGTATGCACGAGCCATGGTGCGTATTTGTAAAGAAGAAAGTTTTCATCAACGCCAGGGTTATGAAAGTTTGTTGGTATTGAGCAAAGGAACAGCAGCACAAAAAGCTATGCTCCAAGATGCGGTTGACCGCTGGTGGT
>JBBSPP010000471.1:0-2652 GCA_038258625.1 Chitinophagales bacterium | reverse complement strand
TGTCAGCCATTTCTACGGCATCCAAATCTGTGTTACTTTCATTCATGCCTTCCACCCACGGTTGGCCTTGCGCCTCTTTAGCTCCGGGCGGATCACTTCCTTGTAAAGACGCTACAAAAAATGATACCTGCGCCATTTCTAACGAAGACATTTCAGCTTGCCAACTCTTCATTCCTTTTTCGGGCCAGCCATATTTTACAGATTTAAAAATATTTTCTATGCCGCCATTGTGCAACCAATACACATCGGTTAAATTCGGACCCACAGCATTTCCTTCGCCATTTTGACCATGACATGCTACACAATTTTTTGCATAAATTGTTGCCCCAGCCACCACTTCTATTCCTTCCATTCCAGCAATATTATTTTCGTCAATCGCATTGGCCGACGTAGCCAAATATTCTTTTTTTCGAGCCTCGCCTTCTTCAATCGCAATGGCTAATTCTTCGACCTGTAAAGGTGCAGAATGGGCAATGTGATAACGATATAAATACACAGGACCAAAAGCTATCGTAGCTATAAACGCCCATTTCCACCAAGGCGGAATCGGATTATCTAACTCGCGGATGCCATCATAGTCGTGACCCAAATCTATGTCACCTTCACTTTCAATTGGTGTAGATTTATTTAGTTTTTGGAACCAATTTGCCCACTTACTTTCTTTGGCCACGGCCGCAACTTCCTCTCTGCTAAACTTGCGAATGATATTAAATAAATACGCAATTATCAAAACTTGCACGAGCACCACAGCCATCCCTACCCACATCGCTTCTTGGCTTAGCACATAACTAGTTGCCGATTCTTCTACCACGGTCATCGCCTCTTGCGCATTACTTTGTATGGCAAAAAATAGAAGTGCCACCGTCGAAATCACTTTCGTTTTGTTGCTTTTTTTATACTCTTCTTCGCTACGTTTTTTAATTACCATGATAGCAACTTTTGCCAAAGCCCATATCACAAACATTAATACGAGCGCAATAAAAGACAGCACCATCAGCATCGGATTTTGAAAAAAGCCTGCCAATGAATTGTCATCGCCAATTTCGGTTTTTGCCCATAATGGCATCGAACTTAGGCTTAAAAAAATTGTACTTAATAGTTGTTTTCGCATAGCTAAAATATTTTTCTAGTCTAGAGGTAATTGTTTAATCTCATCAACTTTATTCTTTTTCATTTTCAACACCAGAAATATTACAAAGGCAAAAACACCTGTAAATAATACCAATGATATCAATGGATAAATTTCTATCCCGAGTGCTTCTTGTAAATAATATTTGTATTTCATGTTTCTTGGTTTATACGGTTTATGAGGTTTATAAAGTTTATCTGTTTTTTTGTTTATGCGTTGAGAATTTTTTCAAAACATTTAGCATCGACTAAAAACATTATTCATTATTAATGTTCCGGTACATTTTCAGCGCCTTCAATGTCTCTACCCAAACGTTGTAGGTAAGCAATCAAAGCAATAATTTCTTTGTTTGCTTTTGTACTAATGCCTTCTGATTTTAAATTATCAGTAATTTCCTGCGCCTGTTTCATCAAGTCATCATTTGCAATTTTATCATAGCCTTCGGGGTAAGGAACGCCTAAGGTTTGCATGGCTCTAATTTTTGCCGGCGTACTGCTTACATCCAAATCGTCATCAAGCAACCAAGGGTAAGGCGGCATGATAGACCCTGGCGAAATTGCCGATGGCTCGTCCATGTGATTGTAATGCCAGCTGTTTGGTCTGCGTAATTTCGAATGTCCTTCGCGCGCCAAATCTGGCCCCGTCCGTTTACTACCCCATACGTGTGGATGATCGTACACAAATTCGCCCGCTTTTGAATACTCACCATAACGCACCACCTCGTCGCGGAATGGTCGAATCATTTGGGAGTGACAAGTATTACAACCCTCGCGTACATAAATATCGCGCCCTTGCAACTCAAGTGGCGTGTAAGGTTTTACAGCTTCAATGGTTGGGATATTTGATTTTATTAAAAAAGTAGGAATAATTTCTACCGCACCGCCAATGGCAACTACAATTAAACTACCCACCAACAATTGCATGGGGCGACGCTCAATCCAATTGTGCCAATATTCATTTCCTGTCTTTTTATAAACTTTGGCCAACGGAAAAGCTTCCATTTTTTCTTCTTCCAACAAGTTGCCTTTGCGCATTGTTTTAAATAAATTATAAGCCATTAAACAAGCACCTGTTAAGTAAATAGTTCCGCCAACGGCGCGCAATAAATACATAGGTACAATGCTGGTAACAGTTTCTAAAAACTGATAAGTAAGCGTGCCTTCTGGCGTAAACTCTTTCCACATAAGCCCTTGTGAAAAACCGGCCCAGTACATAGGAATGGCATACATAATAATACCTATCACGCCCAACCAAAAGTGTAGCGACATTAATTTTTTAGAGAAAATTTCCGTGCGGAAGATTCGAGGAATTAACCAATACAAAATACCGAAAGTTAAGAAACCATTCCAACCCAGGGCGCCAACGTGTACGTGTGCAACCGTCCAATCAGTATAGTGCGTAATGGCGTTTACACTTTTTAGCGAAAGCATAGGGCCTTCAAAAGTGGCCATCCCATAACAGGTAATGGCGACCACCATAAATTTAAGAATAGCATCTTCACGTACTTTATCCCACGCTCCGCG
>JBBSPP010000470.1:0-2655 GCA_038258625.1 Chitinophagales bacterium | reverse complement strand
CTATACTTCGCACCTTTATTTTTACGCTTATGTGTTACCATTATAATCCTGCCAAGCTTGCGCAACTCAAAAAAAGATACCCCGAAAAATATGCCGATTATGAAGATCCGGTATCTGCCGCCAACGGTTTTGCACACCCTATCTTACCCGTTATAACGGCAGAAGAAGCTACCTATATGAAGTGGGGACTAATACCCCATTGGGTAAAAGACCAAGAAACGGCAGACAAGCTTGCCAAAATGTGCCTCAATGCCAAGATAGAAACCATAGGCGAGAAACCATCATTCCGCGATGCGGTAAAGAAAGAGCAGCGATGCCTCATACCCGCCACTAGCTTTTTTGAATGGCGGTGGGAAGATGCTAAAGGGAAAGAAAAAACAAAATACCGCATAGAGCATACTGATACAGACCTTTTTTATTTTGGTGGCTTATATAGCTTATGGACAAACAAGGCCGATGGCGAAGTGATAGAAACCTACACGATAATTACCTGCCCTGCCAACGAGGTGATGGAGTACATACACAACAAGAAAAAAAGAATGCCCACCATACTAAATGATAACGAAGAAGCCGAGCTATGGCTAGAGGGCAAACTCACCCACGAAGACCTAAAACAAATAAGCATGGCGCAAGAGATTGAAGGGGTGATAATTGAAAGCTAATTACCCTTTCTCACCCTTGCCAAGCTCGTATAGCCAAGGGAAACGCTTATGACCATAATTACTTTTGGGTAGCGCCATCCAACAACCCACTTCCGACCCCCAGTTTGTTAGATCAAACCATTTACCATCAGCCATAAAATATCTTACATTCATTACGCCACTCCATCTTTCTTCGATGAGGTACCAACCCTCTTCCTTTGGCAGTTGCTCCTTACAATTTATCCATTTCATACAGCAAAAAAAATAGGGCACTGCGTAACCTATTTGATTTGTCATAAAAAAAAAGCCCCACACCAAAGGCGTGGGGCGGAGCAAATTTTTATATCTTCTCAAATACTATGCATCGGCCTCTACGGTAAAATCATTGCTTGTACCTGTCTCTACATTTAGGTCGGCAATTATTGTTTCCGTACCACCTTCCGAGGTAATTTTTAGGCTAATCATCTCAGCAATATTTACACTAGTCAAAGTGCATTGACCACTTTCGTCAGTGGTTTGGGCTGCCAACTCACTATCCACTATTTTTACGCTAGCATTCACCATGGGTTCGCCATTATCAATAATATTGACAGTCACGTTCAGTATCGTATTGGGGCCGCTAGTGGTGGCGCCATACAGTTGGTAGCTTACAAGCTTTGCAGGGTTATCTACAAATACTACTTTGCTAGTAATGTTTATTTCTTGCATAATTTCCCACACACTATTATACTGTACAATGCGGTCTTGCGTAGTAACAGGCCGGTTATTTTTCGCATTTTCTTGCAGGTTGTTTAGGTTTCGCAGGTTGGTTGCAATGGTTTCTAGCTGGGTGGCTTCGGTATCGGTATATCCTTTGGCATCCAATTCTGCCTCATAGGGCGCAGTGGTGGCTTGGAGGTGTGCTGCCTCTAGCGCGTTCATCATTTTTTCTTGGTCATTATATGCTTCGTCCCAATCTGCTTGGCCAAAAGAACGTTGCCGCTTAATGTCTTTTTTGTAAGTTACTTTGGCATACGCATCCAACTCATTAAGGGCTGCGCGGCCCAAAATTACTTGTGCATTTACGTCAGACGTTAATACTTTGAGGTTGCTCAATACTTGATTATCAAGCGGCAGCGCATTGGCCGTATTGATGCTAGCAATAAATGCGGCTGCCCAAGCTACATTAATGTACGGAAACCGTGCCGTGAAGGCAGCAAGATCTGCAACGAGTTGTGTATGAAAAACCTCGGCACGCACTAGCATTGCTTCGTTTTCCATGTTGTAAAGTGGTTTAATAATTTTTACCATGATATATTTTTTTTAAGTTGAAAAACTAAATTAAACTTTTTCCAAATTCGTAAAACTTTTTTGTCCATTTTTAACAAAGTGCTCTAGGCACTTTTTGGCTGTTTCGTTTCTAATTTTTTGTGGCTGTTTTATAGTTTAGCCTATGATAACTATACGATTAATAGATAGAAATCAAGGATTAGTACACCAAAATACATGATAATATACTATAAGTTTACGTCTAATATATAAAAATACATGATTAATATACATATAATTATTATATCTTTACCGCAATATTCGTCTAATACACCGCAATACATGTCTAATACTCCAAAATACATGATTAATACACCAAAATGAATGATTAATACACCAAAATCCTCCTCGAAACGTACTAAACACATATCTAAGCCAAAAAGCAACCCAAAATAACACCCACCATGATACGCAAACTAACATCCGACCAACTCGCCACCCTCAAAAAAAAGCAATTGGGCAAAAAACACCCCGCCCGCACAGCCATAGAACAAATGCTGCCCGGCGAAGCCATAGAAATAACGCGCAGCTCCTTTAGCTGGAAAAACCAAACGCCCCGCCTATTTACCAACGCGATTAGCAAAAAAACGAATAGTCGTTTTGTGGTGAGTGTGCTGCTGAATAATGCGGGGTGGGTGGTGGAGCGCCTGCCCGACGGTGAGGCGGAGGGGGTGGATGATGCCGAAAAATAGTTTCCCTGCTAAGT
>JBBSPP010000469.1:0-2659 GCA_038258625.1 Chitinophagales bacterium | reverse complement strand
CTCACCGATATTGGGCTGACGGGGAGTACTTGCAAATTGAGATTAGTAAAATCTTCGACAATTGGGCCATAGTTGCTCAGGTTAAAATCATCATCATTCAGCACTGCATCAGCCAACCGTCTGTTTACCTCGCGTAGCTGAAAAAAGAACCGACTGCGGGTGTTGATACCAAAAGCATACTTCTGCTTATAATTAAAAAAAACCGCCGGGCCATGCACCTCTAGCACATTGCGGAATGATGCATTGTAAGTAGGCGCTACCTGCTGTTGCTGCGAGCCCGCTTGGTTGCTAACGCCAAAATCAATATTGCCATCTGTAACCAGCGAATTCCAGTTGAGCTTAATGGCATCATTTTCAAAAATATTATTGATATTAAAAAAATGCACATCCCACTTGGTTTTGCCGCTCGCGCCGAAGGCAGGATTTTCGTAAGTGCTCATGCTACCGCCATATTCGCTAAAGCGCATGCCGGTGTTGCCGGGTTGGGCGAGGGCAGTAGTGGTAATAAAAAAGGTGGCAACAAAAAGAGTTGCTCCTACAAAAGAGAAGGGAGTTTGTTTTTTCATAGAGGGATTTTATAAGGCCAAATGTAATGAAAACATTATAAATTATAGTACCCCAATTGTATACTGTCTGCAACTTCGGGTGCGCTACAAAGTGCTATATTAAATTCTTGCTAGCCATCTTTTAAGCTCTAGGCTAACCAAGAAAATTGCTGAGAAAATATTTTTACTATACTGAAAATGGAAAGCCCGCCTGACTTCGTCGTTCAGGCGGGCTTTTAGAGTTTCTTTTTTTTAATGCAAACTCCCAAAATTTGTCAGCCCACACTCTAAAAATTTGGAGTATTCTTTTTGGTCGGGCGTGTATGCTTTTGGTGTATTTAAGATTCGGTGATTAATAGGATCTATCAGCACATAGAATGGTTGCGATGCCGCGCGGAAGTTGCGAAGCGAAAGGTCAAACCATTTGTCACCAACGGTGGTAGCCATTCGCTTAAGATAGGGCGACATAAATTTTTGATCCTCTGGCAAGTCAATTTGCTCATCTACATATAATGAAGCTACGATGTAGTCTTCGGTCAAAAGTTTTTTTACATCGGTGGTTACCCATACATTTTCTTCCATCTTGCGGCAGTTCACACATGCCCAACCCGTAAAATCAATCATGACAGGTTTTTTCAATTTTTTGCCCATTTCGAGGGCTTTTTCCAAATCTGTATATGTGGTAATGCCGGCTACCGTGTGGGTTCCCTCTTCTTTATGCCCTCCCTCATCATTTGCGGTATAGGCATAAAATTTTGGTGGTGGAAAGCCCAAAAGATTTGTTTTTACACCGAAAAAATCAAGACTTATATAGGCAGCCATGGCAAAGAACAGTACGGCAAATATTTTCATGTTGCGCGTACTCACCACGGCACTGCCTTTTTTGATGGTAAACTTGCCCAATAAATAAAGCCCAGTAACCACACAGAGAATAATCCACAGTGCCAAAAATGTTTCTCTTTTAAGTAGCCCCCAGCCCATTACCAAATCTGCGTTGGATAAGAATTTTAGAGCAAATGCAAGTTCTATAAAACCAAAAACAGCTTTTAGCACCGTAAGCCAACCGCCTGATTTGGGCAAGGCTTTTAATAAATTAGGGAACATCGCAAAAAGCGCAAACGGCACCCCAAGGCCAATACCAAAGCCCGACATGGCGGGTGTAATAAGTTTAGAATTACTAATGTTACCAAGCACCAAACCAAGGATTGGTCCTGTGCAAGAAAATGAAACAATCGCCAATGTCAGTGCCATAAAAAATATTCCTCCAAAGCTGGTTGCGTTACTTTTCGAATCAATCTTCTGCGTCATAGAACTTGGCAAACTGATGTCATAGAATCCAAACAACGAAAAAGCGAACACAATGAATATGGCAAAGAACGCCAGATTCACCCATACATTGGTAGAGAATGAATGCAGCGCACTACCGCCCCAACCGAGGAAAAGAAACGGCAAACTCAACAAAAAGTAAACCAAGAAAATAGAAAAACCGTACCAAATTCCATTTCGAATTCCTTGGCGTTTGTCTCCCGCGCTTTTCAGGAAAAAGCTAATCGTCATGGGTATCATGGGTAAGGTACAAGGGAAAAACAAGGCTGCAACACCGCCCAACATTCCGTACAAAAAAGCCGTCCACATACTTAGGCCAGCGTCTTTGGTTTCGCCGCAATCGCCTACTATTGTACCGTATTCGCCGTATGTTGTAGCATTGGGATTGCCGTCTGTATTGCTTGTTGTAGCTATTGCTGTTGCAGTATCTGAAGACGCAGCGCTTGCGCTTGAATCATCTTGAGCGGCCATTTTTTTTGCCAGTGCAATGGAGTCATCTTTTATTTGTTGGGCAAAAACAGCATTTAGTGAATCTTTGGTAGCCTTTTCAGCTTTATCAATTTCAGCTTGGCTCTTTTTATTTTTGGGGTCTTCGCCAACTTTCACTTTAAGCTTTAATGGAGTTGGTGGCAAGCAACGCTCTTCATTACATGTTTGGTAATATATCTCAACATTGGCTTCGCCTTTTTCCTTGTATTTCAACTTTTGTACATAACTCACTTTTTCTTTGTAATAATGCACAAGGCCAACTGGTTTTATAGTTTGGTCGGTAATTTTACCTACAGCCT
>JBBSPP010000468.1:0-2672 GCA_038258625.1 Chitinophagales bacterium | reverse complement strand
ATTACGAAGAATCATTGCTCGAAGGGCAAAACCCCGAGTATGCCAGTATACTAAAAGAGTACCGAGAGGGCATTTTGATATTTGAACTCACCAAACAAAAAGTGTGGGATAAAGCCCCGCGCGATAGTGTAGGCCTAGAAAAATATTACCTAGCCAACCAACAAAAATACATGTGGGCACCAGCAGTAAAAGGGCAGCTCTACACCGCCAAAGACGAAAACTATATAAAAGCTTTAGTAAAAGAACTCAATACAAAAGACCCCGGAAACCCTAGCGAGATTGTAAAAAATGTAAACGGCGATGGCCCGCAAGATAAAATAAGCGTGGAGGAAGGCACGTTTGAGCAAAGCCGTTTTGACTTTAAGCAAGCCTACGCCGCCGGCAAGTATATGCCCTACTTTACCAACAAAGACGGCAGCTACAGCCTCGTAATGGTAGACGAAGTAAGAAATGCACCATCACAAAAAACCCTAGACGAGGCCAAAGGCTACGTAGTAAGCGATTACCAAGACCAGCTAGAGCAAGAATGGAAAAAAGAGCTACGCGCCACGTATCCATTAAAAGTGAATGAAAAAGTGATGAGCGGATTGGTGAAGTAAATTGATTATTGATATTGCTTTTTGCAAAATCAAAAAACCCAATCTTGGCGATTGGGTTTTTTGATTTTGATGCTTAAGCGGCACTACTCCTTACTCCCTCACTAATTTCACACTCTCGCCATTGAGGCGCAAAATGTAAACGCCCGTTGGTAACGTTTTAATCGATAATTCCATTAAATCAATTCTTTTTCTGGTGGGAAAAACTTGAATTTCACGGCCTTGAAGATCCAAAACTTTTACATCTTTCAGTGTGTTGCCATTCAGCATTTGTATATACACAAGCCCGCTAGTTGGATTGGGGTACACATTGAATGTTTTAGCTTTTATGTTTTCTACACTTACTGGCTGCCTAATAGTATTCAATGTGGTATTGGTAACTACGGCAGGGTTAAAATCAAAATAAATGTGCGCCGTGTTTTCTATTTCATCAAGAGGTTGATTGCTTATGTCTTGTCTTATTTGGTACAAAATATAGCCATGACTATTGGGTTCATCAGCATTGCTATCGGGTAGCATCACATTATTAAAACGAAAACGGATTAGGTCATTTTCTTTTTCTACTAAATAGGGATGGCTAGCATCCAATACTTGCAAGGTATTAATATCCAAAAAGTTGGAAATTGTATCTTCTATAAAAATATTATATGCCATAGCATTCCCCGTATTTTGGAAACGAACTAGGTATGACAGCGTACTATCCACAGGGTCTATATAACCAGCAGTACCAAAACCTTGTGGGTTTACTTGCTTGTCGTTGGGATCGTAGGAGGTGACAATTTTTAGGTTTGTACTAGAGGTATCATTATTTGTATTATTTCCTACAATAGGTGTGATAGGCTCTATCCAAACTTTAAACGGCATCAAATGATTAATGGGCAGCGTTTGAATATTATGATAATATAGGTACAAATAATTTGAAGTATTTATATTATTCATCGTCCACATAATGGTATCGCCCATGATAGCGGTGGGTACTATGCTTGCCGTATCATAATGATGGATAGAATCCATTAGCGCATACAGATTTACGGCAATTGGCAAACTTGCACTTCCGCTATAGCCGTAGTAAATGTATTGCTGCCTCCCAAACGAGCGTGGTGGCGAAGCCGATGCTTTGATTGTGTTATAGGTATTTGCAAACAAATTTATTTGTGTCACCACATCAAAAGGAAAATTGTTCGTATGTACCGAATTACTACTTGAAACTGTATCATACTGTATCAGATTACAGCTTGGAAAATATCCTAACACCAAATTGGTATCCATCTCAACAGTATAATTACCATACGGCAAACCAAGGAATTGATAATCGCCATTGGCATTGGTGATGCGTTGTATATTACCCGGCATTACAGTAACCGTGACATTTGCCAATGGTATTTCCGCGGCATCATAAGCGCAATTTACGAGGGTATCATAAAATGCTTTGCCTGCTATATTACCACAAGCAGTGCCTATGGCACCTACCACAGAAGTATCGTGGATGCAATCGCCCGCGGCATTGGTGAGTTTTACAACATACGTATCGGGTGTTAGGCTAGCAATACTGTTGGACGTACTTGTGTTTACAGTACTATTGGCAAGCCAATTATACGTAAGTGCGGCAGATGGCGCAAAGATTATTTGCCCATCATTTGTCAACGCGCAACTGGCGTCAGTTACATTTTTATTCAACGTAATACTCGGAAAAGCATTACCTGCCACAAAACTAAACACGGTATCAAATGTACAATTACCACCATCGGTTATCCTAAACGTATCAATGCCCGTGCAGCGCAGGCCCGATTGTGGGCTAGCCAATGTTTGGCCATTTAGTGTATAAGCATATGGCGCAGTACCATTGGTAGGCGCTGTGGCAGTAAATGAATTTTGAGTTGCCATAATCGGATACGGGTTTAGCTTTTGATATAAAACAAACGAATCTAACACCACCGTACAGCTAGGCCCTTGCGCGGAAACTGTATAAGTACCCACACCCAAATTAGTAAACACACCCGTAGTATTAGTTACATTCCCTGGGGTTAGCACGTAGCTAAACGTGGTATTCGTCCAAGTAACATTGGCGGTAATGCT
>JBBSPP010000467.1:0-2678 GCA_038258625.1 Chitinophagales bacterium | reverse complement strand
CCCAGCAGAGCTTATGTCCGTTTGAGACTGATCTGTAAAAATAATAAACGAACTAACAAATAGCGTCCTCCATTTTGTCCACTTGAACATATGTACTCAAAATCGTCCTCCCGTTTGTCTATTATACCTGATTTTTCTATAATCATTCCGATTATTACATTCTGACTATGAATAGTAACCTGCCAAACATCCCTCCAAGTATAGATATAGTGAGAACTATATTTCTGGTAAATCTAAAATTTTACCCACTATTAGCGAAGAAAGATTAATACTGGTAGTAAAATTCAAGCAGTAGTTATTCGCTGATGATATACATATCTCTTAGCATCGATGACACAAAACGAAAGTTTTTTACAAGAATTGATTCGGTAGAATTTGTTGCTTATCTGAGAATATTTTACGGAAAACCCCAAATAAAATTAAATTTTCCCTTCGCAATATATATTCAAAAATACCTACTCGTATCTTAAGGCATCAATTGGGTTCAGTCGAGAAGCTTTTATGGCAGGATAAATACCTGCTAATAAACCAACTACGAAACAAGTGCCTAAACCAAGGAAAGCCCATTTCCAAGGGATAACCACAGGACTTTCGAGTATCAGTGAAAAGACATTGCCACTCATTATTCCCAAAATAATTCCAAGAATGCCGCCTTTCAAACTGATATAAATGCTCTCACTCAAAAATTGCATACGAATCGTTTTATTGTTAGCACCAATTGCTTTTGATACTCCAATTTCTCTGGTGCGCTCCGCCACTGCTACTAGCATAATATTCATAAGCCCAATAGCGGCGCCCAACAAAGTAATTAGCCCAATAGCGCCTGCGGTAACGGTTACAAATTTTATATTTTCCAATAGCATATTGGCAAGTCCGTCACTACTCACTATCGAAAAATTTTCTTTCTCATTAAGTTTCAATTTTTTAATCACGCGCATTTGCCCAATGGCTGCATCCGTGGCAATTGGCAAATATTTGACGTCATTTACTTTTACGCTAATTACATACGAACGGTCCGCGAGGTCGAAGTGCTGTCGCGCGCTATTCAATGTAATAAAAACTTGATTATCTGTACGATCAATAAAGCTAGAACCGGTTTTTTGTAAAACACCAATTATGCGGTACGGTGTATTACCAACATATAGTTTTTCATTCAAAGATTTAGGAGCATCGCCAAAATAGGTACTCGCTATTTTGCTGCCTACAAAACATATATTTTCGTTACGTTGTGCATCAACGGTATTAAAATTTCTACCCGTGGCGAGGGCAATTTCTGATATTGACAAAAAGTTTTCATCAACGGCTAACACATTAATATTGGGATTGCTCGTTTCTTTTTTAGTCTTAATAACGCTACCTGCTGATGCTAAAATGCTTACTCCTAATTGACCCGGATAGCTATAATTTTTTTTAAAAAGCATAGCCTGCGCATAAGTTATAGTTGGGTTGCGGTTGCTTTGTTTGCGTCCGCTTTGTCGCCGCACAGATCGCAATCCATCAGCTTGTATGGTAAAAGAATTTGTACCCATCGAGCTAAAGCTGCTGAGTATATTATTTTCGAGAATTTGAATAATTGTAATAATGCTAATAAGCGCAAAAATGCCAAGTGTAATAATTGTAATAGTGAGGTTGGAACGCAGTCGATTGCCTTTTATTGATTGCTTGGTGAGTCCAAAAATATCGGCAAGGTGCATAAAAGCAAATGTAACCAATGACGAAATATTAATAACAAGATAAAAATGAACTTTGTTACCTAGCAATAGAGATTAGCTATATTTTTGTGTCCAAGTATTATGAAGCAAATTATTACTTTTATTCTCCTGTCATTTAGTGTTTCATTCGTAGCCCAAGCGCAGTCGGTGGTGTTACCGTCTGACGAACTAGAGGCCGATAACAAAAACAGCATTGGAGCGCGTGATAATGTAAGGCGCAGTGATTGGAGCAAATTTTATCGCTACCCAGTGGCTACTAAAAAAGCAAAATACAATATCGCCGTATTCACGCCCATGTTTTTGGATTCTGTAGATATTGCTGATCGGCTTACACGCATACCTGATTTTATGAAACCTGGTTTGGATTTTTACCAAGGTGTAGAAATTGCCGCAGATACACTGCGCAGAAAGGGCTAGCGTTTTGACATCCATGTATTTGATAGCCGTTCTAAGTACATGAATATTGATAATGTAATTGCGAGTGATAAGCTCGATTCTATGGATTTGATAATTGGTAATGCGAGTATAGAAGATCTTAAATCATTGGCAGAGTATTCTCGCAAAAAAGAAATTAATTTTATCAGCGCGGTATCACCCTCAGCAGCCGACCAAGATTTTAATCCCTACTTTACTATTCTGCAACCAACATTAGAAACTCATGTGCAGGAATTGCACAGGGTGTTGGTGAAAAAATACCCCGAAGACAATGTGGTATATATTTATCATGATAAAGGTGCGGAGGCCAATGCGTTGGACTATTTTGAAAACGACAAATACAACGCCTTACCAGGTCGATTTCATAAAATGGCAATGCAGGGAGACGAAATTGATGTGGCGGCCATCCAAAATTTGTTAGACTCAAATTACCAAACTACCATAGTACTAGGCACTCTTAGCCCAAAAGTTTCATATGAAGTATTAAAAAGTCTTGTGCCAATGGCAAAAAAAACAAGACTAAAAGTTTTT
>JBBSPP010000466.1:0-2681 GCA_038258625.1 Chitinophagales bacterium | reverse complement strand
TAATTTAGCTTTTCACTAAAAAATTTTTTATACATGAAAAAAATGCTACTTGTCTTTTTTGTAGGTTTGTTGGGTGTCTTTCTTTCTTTCGGTACAAATGCGCAGGTATTAGTTACTATTGGATCGGGCACTACTTCCAATGGAGGTACAACCTACCCCGCACCCTTTGGTAATTGGTATGAAAGTTCCAAAAATCAAATGGTTTATACTGCCGCGGAGCTTTCTTCAGCTGGGCTATTGCCAGGTGCGCTTATTAATAGCGTAGGTTTTAATGTTACCGCATTTAATACTTCCGTATTAACTTACACGGGTTATTCAGTAGATATAAAACCCACAACTACCTCGAATGTTGGTACAACTTTTGCAACGAGTATGACTAACATTTTTTCTGGTTCTTATACTCCCGCGTTAGGCTGGAATATGTTTCCCATTTCAAGCCCGATAGTATGGAACGGAACTGATAATATTATAGTAAGTACTTGTCATACTCAAAATTCACCTTATACTAATAGTATGTCCACACAATGGACGGAGAATTTAACTAGTGGTATTGCCGCTTACGATCAAAATGATGCTGCCAACACTTGCCCCTCTACAGGGCCAGGTAATATTGGTTTTGGTGCTGCATCTACAAGCCGACCAAATCTTCGCATATCATATATCCCGCCGGCAGGTTGTATTCAACCAATCACTTTAGTGGCTTCTGCTATTACGCCTACGACTGCTTCTTTGAGTTGGACAAATCCAAACACAACCACTCCTTTGAATTACGATATATTTTTATCGGCGGCTAATGGTCCACCGCCCACGGCTAGCTCTACTCCATTTGCTTCGGGCGTAACGAATCCATACACTGTAACTAATTTATTGCCTAATACGTCTTACGATTTTTATGCACGTGCACACTGTTCACTAACAGATACGAGTGCTTGGGGTGGTGTTGGTACATTTACTACTCAGCCTACTTGCCCACAGCCAATAAATCTTATTGCAACAAATATTACGAATAGTAGTGCTGACCTTGACTGGACAGAAACTGGTGTGGCTACAAATTGGGGAATTGAAATTGGTTTAACAGGTTTTACACCCACTGGTAATTCAGTAGTAACTGCTACACCTGCGACTAAACCATACAATTTTACTGGTTTACCACCCTTAGTAACCTTTGATTTCTATGTGCGTTCAATTTGTGGTCCTGGCGATACTTCGGTACAAAGCGGCCCTTATACATTTACTGTTTGTTCGCCCTTATCGGGTGCTTATACGATTGATCCTTCACTTCCTTCTGGTGGTACAAATTTTCAACGATTTGGTGAAGTAGATAGCATTATGCAATCTTGCGGTATTGGTGGTCCGGTTACATTTAATTTGGCAGCGGGTACTACATTCAATACGCAAATAGCCTTTAGACCTGTGGCTTCTTCAAGTGCTACTAATACAATTACCTTTAACGGTAATGGTGATACGGTAAGAAATTCGAATACTGCAAATGGCATTCATACAATTCAATTAAACGGTGCAGATAATTTCCGATTCCGAAATATGGTTATAGAAGCCAATGGAACATCAGGGATAGCTATGCACTTATATAATGCAAATGGCAATCCGACGAATAATAATCGATTTACGAATTGTACATTCTCAGCCCCATTTGGTGTTAGCAATTTTAACTCTTCAACATTTGCCATTAGTGGTTCTACAACAAGTCCTACTACATCTGCTACGACAAAAGCAGTGGATAACATAGTAGATTCATGTGTAGCGCGAGGTGGATATTACTGTATGTCAATATACGGTGATTTTAATGTAGCAAACTATGGTGCACGTAATCAAATTAAAAATACTGAAATTGTAGATTTTGATTTTTATGGCATTTATGGTTTGTACCAAGATAGTTTTCTTGTAAGCAATAATCGAATACACCGAACTGCTAATACAACTTCGAATTCATTTTACGGGATATATTTTGGAGCACCTATGAATAGTGCAGTGGTAGAAAGAAACAGAATTTACAGTCCGTTTACCTCTCCTACTAGTACGGGTATTTTTTATGGGATGCAACTTTTTTCTAGCGCATCATCCGTGGCAACTTCTAACGTGTTCAAAAATAATTTGATAGATAATATTAAAAGCAACGGTGCGCAGTATGGTATGTATGAGTCATTTGCTAATAATCATATTATGATTAATAATACTGTTGTGCTCGATCATACGACGTCTGCTGGTGGTGACACTCGTGGTATTTGGTTAAACAGCGGTACAGGCGAAGTTGTTCGGAATAATAATGTGTACATTACCCGTAGTGGAACTGGTTCTAAATACGGTTTATACAATACTGCTACACCAGTAACTATGAGTCATAATAATGTATTTATCACTCCTGGTGCTTCTAACTTTTATGGATATAATGGCAATGCCAATCAAGCTACTTTGGCAGCATGGCAAGCGAGTACACCTACTGTAGGTGTAAATTCTACCAATGTTGATCCAATATTTACCAATGCAGCACCTAATTATGCTCCTTCAAATCCTACTTTGAATAATGTAGGTTTAGGCGGCTTGGGTGTAACGAATGATTTTTTTGGTGTTGCACGTGGTGCAAATCCTGATATTGGAGCGTTTGAATTTAGCGTTTCGGCAATTGATATGGCCATTACAAGTGTCGTAGCACCGAATACAGC
>JBBSPP010000465.1:0-2693 GCA_038258625.1 Chitinophagales bacterium | reverse complement strand
GGCCATGTATTGTTTACTACACTAGGGTGCGCATTGTAATCGTTAAAATCGGCTTGGGTATAATACAAGGTCACCGTGGCAGGGCCATTGTTCTGAGGTATAATGTCGTACCAACGGCGTAAATACGGTTGGTTGTTCCATACACTTACTGTTGGGTCTACCGTTACTTTGGTAGTCACCATGCCCAAGGTGTTGCCACCGGGGGCATCCGCAATTTTGGCTATCAAGTTACAATTCGGGTTGTAGTAGCTAAGCGTTTGACCGTTCGCTTGCAAATCGTTTAAACTATCTAAACCGGTAGTGCTACTGGCATTGCTGCTGGTTGCCAACGCTAAATCGCCACTGCTGGGGTTGACGACTGCTATGACGGGGGTACGAGCCGCTACACATGAAGACTCACGATAAAATACATTTCCGTTATGACCACGCGGGAAGTTTGTTCCACCAAAGGCACTACACAATCCAGTACCTGTTGTTATAGTCAAATCTGAATTACTATAGACTCCTGCGGCAGTTAGCGTAGTATAGGCTGACAAATAGTTTACATATATGGCATATTGTGTATTGGCCAATAAACTAATGGGTGTGCTTAAAGGCACATTAATCATGGTGCCGCCCACACCAACAATTGAGGCAGGTGTTGATGGAATATTTAGTTGAACGGTAGTCCAAGCCGCAGGTGTCAACTCAAAACCTTGATGACCGCCTGTTTTAATATATACATTCACCAATTGACCAACTGTACTCGTGCTTAAACCATAAATACTATCAATAAAGATATTTTTTGTTGGTGTGATATCAAACATAGTTCCACCGCCGCAACTGTTGCCACCAGTGTTTATCGTTGGCAAGTTAGCCGGAGGCGCTCCAGTACCTGTGAAAGGCGCTGCATAGAAAGTAGTTGTAGTTGAAATTACTGGTGTTGCAAAGCTTAAACCTGTGTCCAATACAGCACCTCCATTCGGATTGGCATACCAGTTTACACCCGCGCCACCTGGTACTAGGGTAGCAGATAACATAGCACTATTAGGTCCACAAACGGTATCACCTGTGGTTGAAGCCAAGCTAGGATTACTAACAGTAACTGTATCCACATTTGTAGTTGCCGTGTTTGAGTTACACGTTAATACGGCACGATAATAAGTCGTTTGCGTAATAGCTGTAGGCAAAACAAATGGATTGATTCCTGCACCAATATTGGTCCAAGGGCCCGTGCCACTGACTGTGCTTTCTTGCCATTGGATAGAACCACCTTTATTACCTGTAATTGTCAAAGTGCTATTACCCGAAACGCAATGCGAACGTGGTGCAGCTGCTAAACTACCTGGCGTAATGCCTACCGAATAATTAAACGCAGGCAACGTATCATTCAACGCAATAGTATCACCGCTGGTACTGATAAAGGCTTTTATAGCATAAGCACCATTCGCCGTCAAATTTACCGTGGGCGAAAGATTTACAAACAATACACCCAATGGCGCTAAAGTTCCTGTGTTTACCGTTGCCGTTAAGGCTGCAGTTACTGTTCCGCTTACGTTTGCTGTAATCGTAGTTGGGTTTGTAGCAAAGTTGATTGGTAAGGCACCAAAGTTTACTACACGCGCTACTACTGTATCCGTTGCTCCGTAACAACCCAAGGTTGTATCTGGCGATAATAATGTAGTAAGCCCCATATCTAAATCAGAAGCGCTCCACTCATAAGCTCCCATATCGGGCGAAGCCACTGCGCGTGGGTTGCCAACTATATCATTGGTTACACCAACACCTGTACCCACGCTATTCATGATTGCATTGCTTGGCGTAAAGTTGGGCGAAGGCTGTATAAATAATGGATCTACACTCAATGAATTTAAACCCGGTGTGCCTGCTGAGGCTTGCCAGTTGGCCAAGGTGGCTTGGTTGGCTACATTAAAACCATAGTAGTTTGTACCGCCACCGGTTATAAATACATTATTATAATCGCTCACCATTGGCGTGGCTTGTCGGTAAATGCCATATTTTGTACCACCACCACGGGTAATATAGATATTGTTGTTCCGAATATCTTGGCCCGGTGCTGCACCGCCTTGGTAAATAGCATAGATAGTACCCGCAGTAGCTGCTGTATAATCAGCAATAACTGTATTATGATACGTTTTTAAATTATTAGCTATGGAAGAATAGATATAATACTGCGTACCATTACCCTGAATATTATATATCAAATTGTTTTGTACAATATTTGAATTGGCAGCATTACTAGCATCTACAAAAAAGTAAAATCCATAAAACGTACTGGTATTAACTGGTGTAGTACCCCATACATCATGTATTTTATTCTTTTCATAAAGGCCATTATCTGCTATACCACTGGCATACACACCTCCAAAGGTGGTAATCGTGGTACGTGTAGCGCGGCTTATATCATTATTGCTAAACAAGAAATTGTTTTGGTTAAAAGCATAGTTGGCATAATAATAAATGTTGGAGAACGTACAATTTTTGATTTGGTTGCCCATAGTACCCAAAGCGCCATTCATTGCTGTAGCGTAATAGCCGCCAATGATTGTACAACTATCTAATACGTTACTATCACATGCAAAAGATGTTATAGTTGTGGCCGATGTAGCTGAGCCACAAATTGCAAATGGATTGACCAATGAGGAAATTGCTGTAATAGGTACAGAGAAGGTACAGTTTGTAAACATATTATT
>JBBSPP010000464.1:0-2716 GCA_038258625.1 Chitinophagales bacterium | reverse complement strand
GCTTGAGCCTGGATGATTATGAAATGATAGAAAACCAACGCTACGCTGGCGAAGAGCTAGAGATGAAAATAAGCAATTCATTTCGGCGTGTAACGTTGTGTGATAAACTTTTTACCGAGCGCATTACGATAGATACCGACATTGTTTTTTTTAATGAAACCAAAGAGCAGCCACTAGAAAATTTATGTATTATAGAAGTAAAACAAGGCAAAGCCGACCATTATAGTAAAACAAATTTGGCACTAAAAAAACATCAAATTAGAGAGCAAAGTTTCAGCAAATATTCTATCGGGGTTGTGCTGCTAGAAGATAATGTAAAGAAAAATAATTTTAAACCCACCCTACTAAAACTAAATAAAATAACGAATGAAGGACACTGTATTACAAACGGCCCAGGCACTAAAAGATAGCATAAACGGTATAGAAAAAGTGGTTGACAAAATGATCATCAGCGGTGCCGGTACAGGCACGTTTGAGTACATCGATATTTTATTGCGCTTCGGTATTAATTTGCTCGCAGTATTTATTTTAGTGCGCCTTATTTATTATAGCACGCACAAAAATAAAGATTACCTCTTCACGTTTTTTCTCTTCAATATTCTCATATTTATTATATGCCTGTTACTAGGTTCTACCAAAATAAAAATTGGATTTGCCTTTGGCTTATTTGCTATTTTTTCCATCATTCGGTATCGTACCGTCACGGTACCCATTAAAGAAATGGGGTACTTTTTTACCTGTGTGGCGTTGGGTTTGGTAAATGCCTTGGCCGATACGGATGGAAATTTTATAGTCATTATTGGCTGCAATCTGACCATTCTTTTGCTCACCTTATTTTTGGATAAATACCTTGGACTAACCCACGAAAATGTAAAAGAAATTATATACGAACGGATTGATTTGATACAGCCTAGCAAGCGTACTGAAATGATTGAAGATTTAAAAACACGTACTGGCTTGCCCATACATCGGGTGGAGGTGAGCAACGTAAATTTTCTGCGAGATACGGCAAATGTGAATGCATTTTATTATGCCAAAGAGAATGAAAATAGTAGTGACACAGAAGATCGAAATTATTGATGAAGTATAAAAATTATCTTTTACTCCCACTTCTTTTTTGCTCACATTTTTGTTTTGGGCAGGAACAGGATTTGAGCTTACGGTCGGAGGTAGGCGTGCAGTATCGCTTTAATAAAAAGTCGAACTTAAATTTTTCATATCGGTTGGATTTGATAGAAAATGTGAGTCAATTTCAACGAGCCAATATATCGTTGGCTTACGAGCACAACCTGACCAAGTGGTTGCAAGCGGAACTGTATTACCGCCTAATAACCAACCACAAGCAGGACGAACATCGATTTAGAATTGCCCTAAGCGCGCAAGAAAAAGTTTTCAGAAAAACGCAATTGCAGCTGCGAACCCTCCTACAGCATGACGTAGATTATTTTGATGCAGAATATTTGCGCACCTACAAACCCGAATTGATTTGGCGAAACAGAATTATGCTGAAGCGAGATTTGCCCAAAAAGTTTTCGGCAACTATTTATACCGAGCCATTTTTTAGTGAAAGTTACAAAGGCTTTAATCTATATAGGTTGCGCACAGGCGCAACAATTGCATACGAAAAAAAGCGGTGGAAATACACGGCGGAATATTTTTATCAAACCGAATTTTATTTTAAGCAAGAAACGCAACATACCATTGGTGTAGGCGCGCGCTATGATGTTACGCGCGTGCTTCGTCCTAAAAAGAAAAATAGAAAAAGGGAAAACTCGAAAAACGAAATTGGTGAATAGCCTAAAACTTTTTGCTCTAATACATTGTGCTACAATTTGTTGCTTAACTTTATTGCCTCTATGAGACTGGCAGCAATCGATATAGGCTCAAACGCCGCAAGATTATTTATAAGTGAAGTACGAATTTACACTGATGGTAGCCCTGATTTTACAAAAGTGAGTTTGGTGCGGGTGCCGCTTCGCTTGGGTTTTGAGGTTTTTGATACAGGCAAAATACCAAAAAACAAAGCCGATAAATTAATACAAACCATAAAAGCCTATAAACATTTACTCGATGTTTTTGACGTTACCCATTGCGAAGCGGTGGCCACATCGGCCATGCGCGATGCGAGTAACGGCAAGAAGTTGGTACAACAAATTAAAGAAGAAACCGGCATAGAAATATCAATAATCACAGGCAAAGAAGAGGCCGAGCTTTTGTTGGAAACCCAATTGCGTCAAAATTTCTCGTCCAAAAATTATTACTTGTACGCTGATGTAGGCGGCGGCAGTACGGAGATTACGATTTTCAAAAACTCAAAAATTATTGCGCAACATTCCTTTGATGTGGGTACCATCAGATGGCTAAAAGATAAGGTGAAACAAAGCGAGCTAGATGCCATGAAAGCATTTATTGAAAAAATTAGTAAGCAAAAAGAAAATGTTTTGGCAGTGGGTTCGGGCGGAAATATCAATAAAGTTTTTTCACTTTCTAAGCAAAAGCCAGGCTTGCCAATTGGTGCTGACTTACTCCGCTTTTATTACAAAGACCTCAAAAAAATGAGCGTGCAAGATCGCATACACAATTACCAACTGCGCGAAGACCGGGCTGATGTAATTGTGCCTGCCCTCAAAATTTATCTCAACATTTTGAAATGGGGCGGCTTTACAGAAATATTGGTTCCACAAGTAGGGCTGGTAGATGGTATGGTAAAAAAACT
>JBBSPP010000463.1:0-2731 GCA_038258625.1 Chitinophagales bacterium | reverse complement strand
TAATGATGATGTTGAAAAAAATGTACACATCGAACGTGAGATTCGGGCTGAGGCAAATTATAGATATGCCACGCGCCTTGCAGAATTATCGGAAAATTTTTTAAACTTAGAAAATGAAGTCAAACAATTTTCGGAAATTACACTGCTTACCCAAAGTAATATGCAGGAATATTGTTTGCAATTTTCACAATTTGAAATTGATAATAAAAATGCGGAAAAGCGAAAAGCTGAATTGCTTATTGATGTAGAAAAAACAAGCGATCAAAAAAACAAACTAGCTGCCGATGATAAAAAAATTGAGGAAGGTATTATTTTTTTGCAAAAACAAATTGACGAAAAAACATCAGACTTGGCAGCGCAGTATAAAGCCAAACTACCGCCTACAGAATATAAAGATAAATTTATAAAACACTATCATGCGCTACAAGCCGCGATACAACTAAGTGCGGAGCGGCTAAAACTAAACGAGCAAGCAATAATAAAATTGCAATCTAACGTTGTAGAAGCCGAAAAGCTTTTTGACGAACAATTAAGAACAAATGGTTTTTCTAGTGAAGTTGAAATGCTACAAAGTATTTTGACCAAAGAAAATAAATTGACTTTTGAACAGGAACTAAAAAGATATGATGAACAACGAGCAAGCATAAAAAATAAACAAGAGGAACTTGCAGATAAAATAAAACAGATTGGCGCGGTAAGCGAGGCACAAATTGCCGCTTTGGAAAGCCAACAAGAATTGCTAAATAATCAACAGCAAGAAAAAGATGCGCATATAAAAGAGCATGGCGGTTTCGATGAAAAGCTGAAAAAAGATAACGAACTTTCGAACGATTTGGAGCATCAACTGGAAGCTTTAAAAATTAGAGAAACAGCTTTTGTTCCGTTCATATTATTGAACAATGCAATTGGCGATAGCCAGGGCAATAAGTTTGCTACCGTGGCTGCGCGTTTTACATTTAATCAATTATTACAGTTTACAAATCACTACCTCGGCAATTTAAAAAGCCGTTATTTATTTAAACCATTGGAAGTAATAAGTGACATTAAAAATCAAGACTTGATGGTGTTGGATAGCCAAATGGGGCATGCGCAACGCCCTGCAAAATCAACCCTTTCGGGCGGAGAATCTTTTTTGGCGTCCTTATGTTTAGCGCTGGCTTTAAGTGATTTGAGCGCCAACAAAGTGCAAATAAAAAGTTTGTTTATTGATGAAGGTTTTGGTTCACTCGATCAAAATAGCTTGGAAAGCGCCATTTCATTATTGGAAAATTTGCCCGATGCTACAGGAAAAACGATTGGTATAATTTCGCATGTAGAAGGATTAAAGCAACGCATTGTTACACAAATAAAACTGGAGAAACAGGGGAACGGATATAGTAAAATGGTGTTGCCGTATGAAATTATTGCGAAATAAAAAAAGCTGCATTTTAATCACTACTTGTATTTTTTATTAAACTTTTTTGTTCATTATTTTTTAAGGATAAAAAAAAAGGAACAACCCTACTGAGCTGTTCCTTTTCAAATAATGAGAAAATAATTTCTTATTTCAAATGATATTTCAACCCAATGCCACCAAAGAAATATGCTTTGTTGTAGCCGGGATTAATGTCGGTCGTTACGCCTTTGGGATAACCATTCCCAGGGTCAGAATCGCCCACGGCGTTGCCCAAGAAAATGAAGGTATAATTTATTTCGCTCGTCAAATTATTGCCCGCTACAAATATGTCGAGGTCAAAATTATCATTGAGGAATGAACGGCGATAACCAATTTTAGAATTTAATAAATTGAATCCTTTTACATTATTCGTGTTGGCAAAATCGGTATATACATCGCCCATTATATTAAAGGTGTTGTTCATATACAGACCAACTTTTGTAGTAAGATCTAGCCCCAAAGTAATTTTTGTTTTGGGTACGCCCACTACTTGTTTGCCAGAATAATCTACAATGTCTTTACCAGTTTTAGTTGCAAATTTTTCATAGGTAAAATCATAAAACGAGCCACTCATGAACGGATGAATGTCTGTAAAAAATGATTCATTGTTGGCCACTACATCATAACCCAAACTAATTTCGGCGCCTTGGTTTTTTTGCAAACCGGTATTAGCCCAATAAGAATAGGCACTCCCGCTTACAGCATCAATGCCATTTAGCTGCGTAAGTTTATCGCTAATTTTCATAGAGAAAATAGATACCTGATAATCAAAGCGGTCATTATAAACGAGGCCTTGCACACCAAAGTCAATCATCTTTGCTTTCTCTGGCACTAGCGCATCGTTGGTTTGGTTTATGGTGCTTATAAAAGCCGTCGAACTTGTTGGCGCATTATAACCTTCGCTGTAGCTAAGGTTAAAAATTTGATGTTTATATATTTTCTGCAACGCCACGTGGGGATTGTACGATGGCGAGAAACTACGACCAAAAGAATTATCGGTATGGCCGGTCAATAGGCCAGGTGTTGCCAATAAATCAGTGCGCTCATAATTCACAGTATTGCTGCTAAGGCCAAGTATGAAAGACAAATCCCACGGTTGGTACGTCAATCTGTTGTGCGCAAAAAAAGCTGTTTGTTTACTATTTGTGCGGTTATTGCTAGCCGCATTTATATCGCGCACTTGCAATGGAATCGTATCATTTGTGCCTGTAAAGCGAGCGCTAGATCCCAATGAATTAGACTGTTGCAACTCTGTACCGAAGCTCAGCACATTTATAAAATCTTTACTTAAATCAT
>JBBSPP010000462.1:0-2746 GCA_038258625.1 Chitinophagales bacterium | reverse complement strand
GCACACTCCGAGTTGCCCCGTGTTGGGTAAGCGCGAGCGATGCTTCAGTACCGATCCAAATGAGGTTGCGTTTTTTGGCGAAAAATATATTGATGCACACCGTGCCGAGAATGTTTTGACGGTGCTCAAACATTTCCCTGGCCACGGGAATAGCCGCAGTGATTCACATAAAGGCATAGCTGATGTAAGTAAATATTGGAACGCCAATGAATTGATACCCTACGAAAAATTGATAGCAAATAATAAAGTAGATGCCATCATGACGGCGCATATTATAAATACCCAACTCGAGCCAAGCCAATTACCCGCTACACTTTCGGCAAAAATTATTCAGGAAAAGCTGCGGAACGAAATGGGCTATAACGGGGTGGTAATAACCGATGATATGCAAATGGGCGCTATAAGTAAATATTATGGTTTTGCCGAAAGTATAAAAAAAGCAATACTGGCAGGTGTGGATATTTTGATGTTTAGCAACAATATACCCGGTGCCACCCAATACTCGGCGGCCAACGTACATAGCACTATAAAAGATATGGTGCTCGCTAATGAAATCCCCCTTTCACGGATTGACGAGAGTTACAATAGAGTCATTAAAATGAAACAAAACCTACGATAAAAAACAACTGAACTTTTAATATATTTACAAAATACAATTACAAACATGAAACAATTATTTTTCTTAGCCGCGTTGTGCTTTTTCACTTTGAACGCTACCGCGCAGTACAGCAATCAAAAAATAGAAGTAGGCCAAAAAGCGCCTGAGCTTACTGCCAAAACTCCAGATGGAAAAGACATGAGCTTATCTGAAGTAAATAGCAAGCGCATTGTGCTGATTGACTTTTGGGCAAGCTGGTGTGGCCCGTGCCGCATGAGCAACCCTGGCTTGGTAAAATTTTATGACGAGTATAAAGGCAAAAAATATACCAATGCCAAAAAAGGATTTACCATACTAAGCGTAAGCCTTGATAAAAGCAACGACAAATGGATGCAAGCTATAACGGCCGATAAACTAAGCTGGCCATACCACATAAGCGATCTTGGTGGATGGGGCAGCGAGCCGGCGCAGATCTACGGCGTGCAGTTTGTACCACAATGTTTTTTGGTTGATGGCAACGGTATTGTAATAGGAAAATATAACCGTGCGGAAGATTGCGAAGCGGATTTGAAAAAACTATTGGCCAATTAATGAGCGACGACCCCCTCACCAAAAAACTGACTATTATTACTGCGCCATCTGGCTCGGGCAAGACGACGATTGTAAAAGAATTGCTTGCACAAATTCCTGCACTCACTTTTAGCGTAAGTGCTACCACACGCGCCGCCCGAAAAACCGAAATTGACGGGGTGGATTATCATTTTTTGAGCGTAGAAGATTTTGAACGAAAGATAGAGGAAGATGCTTTTGCCGAATATGAAATGGTGTATGAAAATAAATTTTACGGGACATTAAAAGCGAAGTTATCGGAAATTTGGAACGATAAAAAATACCCACTTGTAGATATTGATGTGCAAGGTGCCCTAAAATTAAAACGACTTTATAAAGCCGATGTTCTCAGCATTTTTATACAAGCACCTAGCCTAGCCATACTGGCGGAGCGACTAAAAAAACGTGGCACAGAAACTGATGATATGATTACTGAGCGATTGGCAAAAGCCGAAATAGAGTTAAGCATGAATGGGCAGTTTGATCAAATTGTAACGAACGATAATTTAGAAAAAGCTATCTATGATTGCCGGCAACTTATAGAGAAGTTTTTGGCCTAAACTGTTGTTATGATTATCACTCTCCTCATTAGTTCGGTACTTTTTTTTCTGTTGAGCGGTTGGCGTATGAGTATTATAAATACCGCCCAGCAATCCTCCTTACTCTCCAATACCGCGCCCGATGCCGAGCAGCATTCAAGCGCTTCTTTTTTATTTTTACTGACCACTGGTATTTTGCTTTCCCTGATTGTAATTATTGTAAGCCTCTGCCAACTACTTACTGAACAACTGTTGGGCACGCATGCTATTTTTAGTTGGGTGCTATCGTTGGTATTGGCGGTAGGTATTATTGGCGGTTTGATTTATATTTCTTTTCAAATTTTTAGAAATTCGCAGAGTAAGAGAACATTTTACCTCCGCAAAAAATCAGAAAATAGTGGCCAACATCACCTCACGATTGATACTAACGAAGCACTGGAAAACCTGGCAACCGAAGATGAAAACGAAAACGACCCGGTAGAATTATTTGAAAATGCCTTGGGGCTTTTTAATATAGAAATTAGTGAATGCCTCATACCACGTAAAGAAATAGTGGGTGTGGAATTGACGGATAGCTTTGAAGATATCAAACAAACATTTATAGATAGCAAACACTCCAAGCTAATTGTTTATGAAAATGACATGGACAATATTTTGGGCTATGTGCATCACTCCGATTTTTATGGCGAGGTAGAAGATATAAAAAAATTGATTAGCGAAATACCCACCGTGCCGCAAACAATGTCCGCCATAGAAATGCTATCGTTTTTTAAACGCAAACAAAAAAGCATTGCTTGGGTGGTTGACGAATTTGGCGGTACAGAAGGGATCCTTACTACCGAAGATTTATTAGAAGAACTGTTTGGCGAAATAGAAGATGAGCACGACCATAATGAATACATTGAACAGCAAATAGCGAGCAATGAATTTATATTATCAGGACGCTTGGAAGTAGAATATATCAATGACAAATTTGATTTAGAAATACCGACTGAACACG
>JBBSPP010000461.1:0-2751 GCA_038258625.1 Chitinophagales bacterium | reverse complement strand
TTTTTATTTGCGAAAATAATTATTACGCCATGGGTACTTCGGTAAAAAGAACGAGTAATGTAACCGACATTGTAAAGTTTGCCGATGCGTACGATATGCCTGGCGATGAAGTCGATGGCATGAGCCCCGACGAAGTGCACAAAGCTATAAACCGCGCCGCCAAGAGAGCGCGTGATGGCGAAGGACCTACATTATTAGAAATAAAAACCTACCGCTTCAAAGGGCACAGCATGAGCGACCCTGCAAAATATCGGACCAAAGATGAAGAGGCAGAATTCAAATCAAAAGACCCCATCGAGCATTGCAAAAAAGTATTGTTAGAAAATGATTTTGCCACCGAAGAAGATTTGAAAAAAATACAGGATAACATAAAAGCCGCAGTAGCTGACTGTGTAGAATTTGCCGAAAACTCACCTTGGCCCGAAGATTCTGAATTGTACAAAGACATTTATGTGCAGAAGGATTATCCGTTTATTACAGATTAGGTTTCAGTAATACGAATAAGCGAATAGCGAATAGGGTTTTTCCTATTCGCTTTTTTTTATAATATGGTTGCCAAAAAAAAATTAGGGAATCTACTCAATATGCCCCTACAATTCTTTTATTATGGAAAAAACTATTTTTTGCATAATAACGAAAGTTACCATCGCCATAAAAAAGCTAATCAAAAATCGTATCAATTTTGGAAGTTTTATTTCCTGAGATAATCCACGAAATAATTTTTGAGTGAAATAGAAAATTACTATAGAAATTAGAAGAGGGAAGATTATAATTAATAGCAGACCCGCACCCAGATTTTCCATTATTAACCATTTTTCACTTTTAGTTTTTCACTTCTTTACTCCGCCATCATATCCTCAATCACCGCTGCTATATCCTCAGCATTTGGTTTTGAAAAATAATCGCCATCAGTTCCATAAGAAGGCCGGTGTGCGCGTGCCGAAATAGTACGAGGAGCAACATCTAAATGCCTGTACCCACCCTGCTTTTCCATTACTTGCTGAAACATAAATGCGGTAGCTCCGCTTGGCACATCTTCATCTACAAATACAATGCGGTTTGTTTTTTTCAACTCCTCCACAATAGTATGATTAATGTCAAAAGGCAACAACGTTTGTACATCAATTACTTGGCAAGAAATACCTGCGGGTTCAAGATAATTTACAATTGCTTCTTCCACAATTCGAAGCGTGCTGCCGTAAGATACGATGGTTACATCGTCGCCCTCGCGGATGATTTCTGGCACACCAAGTGGGATAGAATATTCTCCCAAATTGCTCGGCATTTTTTCTTTCAATCGATACCCGTTTAAGCATTCTACTACCAATGCTGGCTCGTCTGACTGCAATAATGTTTGATACATTCCTGCCGCTCGTGTCATATCGCGGGGTACACATATATTCATTCCGCGCAGCGAATTTATTATCATACCCATGGGCGAACCACTATGCCACACACCTTCTAATCGATGGCCACGCGTGCGGACTATTATAGGGCATTTTTGACCGCCTTTAGTACGATATTCCATCGTGGCAACATCATCACTCAAGGGTTGCAAACCATACAATAAATAGTCTAAATATTGAATTTCGCAAATGGGTCGCAGGCCGCGCATGGCCATTCCTATTCCCTGCCCAATGATGGTATTCTCACGAATGCCAGTATCAAACACTCTGTCTTTTCCATGCTTTTCTTGTAAGCCTGCGAAGCCTTGATTTACATCGCCAATGCGACCAACATCTTCGCCAAAAGCAAATACGTTATCATATTTCTGTAGCGTAATATCAAAATAAGCATTCAGTATTTCATAACCATTTTTTGTAGTCTCCCCGTCAAAATTTGGTTTAACCTCTTTTACTTTTCCTACCGCTTTGTCAGAGTCAGAATGTAATTTGGAATTATACAGTTCTTTATTTTCAGTTTTTAGGTTTTGAAAAAAAGTATTTAATTGTCGCTTGGCTTGCCCATCATTTGCGTAGCGCAAGGCTTTGGAAACTGCCAACATCACATCTTTCCGAATTGGTTCGCGAATGGCTTTTAATTCTTTTACCAACTTGGCAATTTGCTCCGCATTTTCGCCGCCCTCAAAAACTAATTGATTTATATATTTTTCAGTCTGTGCAATTTGATTTTTTATTGGTTCTAAAAAAGCTGTCCATGCAGCTTGCTTTTCTCCTTTTACTTTTTGCTGTGCTGCGGCATCAATTTCATCAAGGGTTTCTTCATTTGCAATTGCATTTTCCAAAATAAATTGTCGCAACTGATGTATGCAATCTTTCTCTTTTTCCCACTCCAACCGATCGGCACTTTTGTAACGCTCGTGGCTACCCGATGTAGAATGCCCCTGCGGCTGTGTAACTTCTTGAATATGAAACAATGCTGGCGTGTGTGTATCTCGTACTTTTTTAATGCCATTTTTTATTACGTCGCACAGCCCAGCATAATCCCAACCTTTTACCGTATAAATATCTACACCACCCTCGCCTTCATTATATTGAAAACCTGCCAACGCTTTTGAAATAGAATTTTTACTGGTCTGATATTTTCGCGGCACCGATATACCGTAGCCATCATCATATACAAAAACCGCCATAGGTACTTGCAAAACGCCCGCAGCATTTATACTTTCCCAAAATGGCCCTTCGCTAGTGGAAGCATCGCCGATGGTACAAAATGCAACTTCATTTCCTTTATCAGAAAAATTATTTTTTTTGTGCAATGGCTCATTAGCTCGGTACAATTTGGAAGCAA
>JBBSPP010000460.1:0-2753 GCA_038258625.1 Chitinophagales bacterium | reverse complement strand
CCTTCAATAGCTACAAACCGATAGCCAGCAGTCCAGCCCCAGTTCATTTGTTTGGCAGGTGCTACTCTGGGTGCCAACGGGTGACCCGCAGGCCAAGTAGTAGGGTCGGTATGATTTTCTGGATTATCTACACCAATCGAGAAGCTAATTCCTTCTACATTGGTTACATTGTACGAGCCCAAATTTTCATCGAAGGGCGCATTAGCGTTTACCAAAAACAAGGTCGTTTTAGGCACAGCAGTCTTCATGCCGCCGTCATGGATAATTTTAATGTTGGAGATATAGTACTCCAAACGAGTAAGCTGAAATGCTTGATTTGAAGGACTTGTAGCATTTTGGTTTAATGCAAAATTTGCTGTACTCAATTTATGGTTCAGCTTTAGATTTACTTGAGTTTGTGCAGTCGCACCAAAGCTGAAAAGAACAGCTGCTAAGATTAAGATTTTGTTTTTCATAATTATTATATTTTGTATTCGTTTAATTTTTTGTTTACAGTTTTAAAGACGCAAAAATGGTCTCTTTAGTTGGTTATTCTTTTAGTTTTCTATCGTACTGACAACAGCCATGAAGTTTATTATAAACATCATCAGGGGCCTGATATTTTTCATTATCATAACCCGCATTGGCAATGCGCTCTAAAACTTCGTCTAAGGTAGTCTTTTTTTCATTGAAAGTTACGAGTGCTGTTTTAGTTTCGGAGTCCCAATCTACTTCAGATTGCTTTTTTTTATTGCCCGCTTTTTCGATTGTTTTCTTGCACATGCCGCAGTTACCGTTAATTTCTACTTTTACAGTTTTAGCATTTGGTATTTGTGCTTCGCAGCTTGTAATGCCCATTGCGAAAATCATCACGGGCAATATCATTATTATTGATTTTATTTTGTTCATATAAATTTTGTTTTTTTGGCTCGCCAATAGCGAAGCCGAATTGTAAAAATTATCTAATCCAGCATGGAATAGATGTAGCTAGTTCACATTCTTTATAAATGAAGAATGCTGAACGAAAAACAAATGGTATTATATGAGATAGGACTCGTAAAGAATAAAGAACTTAATATCAGGCGGTTCTTTTGCTTTAATTCTAAATTGCTCTTTTTCTTTTATAATCGGAGCAATCGTTTTCGAGATTGAAAAATTTTTTTGAAAGAATACAACATCACTGATGCCATTTACTAAAATCTTCGCATCAGCATTTTTATGATTATCCTTAATTTTTATAGAAAAGGCTTTGTCCTTACAACAACCATCCTCCATTGGTTCGGAAGGGCTGCAGGCACAAGGGTGTTCGTCAGTAGGAATAATTACAATAGCTGCAATTTCGCCGCCGCAATAATGCACCGAGCCACTCACCCCAATTGATGGGATGAGGTACAGAAACAGTAATAATATGCCTAATAGGCGTTTTGCCATGAGTTTGTAAAGTTACTTAAAATTAAATATTGTCAAAATTCTTTAACATTATCATTGGTTCTGGGCTTTCTAAAATTTATACCTTCGCGAAGCAGTGCGAAGAGCGACAGCTATAATATTATTCACCTTGTTCAATTTGGGCGCTTTTGGCGTTACAATTGAGCAGCATCTTTGTTGCCACTCGCAACAAAAAGAAGCACCCGTGAAGCACTGCAATGATAACGAAAGCTGTTGTGATGACGAAGCAGGTTGCTGCGATGAAATTGTATCGCAGATAAAAATTGCCAAAGACTATACAACACAAGGGTCAAAAATTAGTTTTGAAGTAAGTCATTTTGTACTGCCAGTTGCAGCAAAATTTAATTCAGAATTTACCGCTATTTTTTTTCCAAAAAATACGTGGTTTGCGGTCACCTATTATTTTCCACCACCCGAGGATTTCCAAATTTTATATAGTTCGTTTTTGATATGATGTGGGGCGTTTCTCTAAACGCTTAACCCATCAATTTAGTTACATCAGCTTCGCTAAGTGCAAGCTTTTTTTTAAAAAAATCCAAAGAAATGCTTTGGAGCTAAACATCAAAAATAATGAAAACAATTTTAAACATTTTAATACTCTGTCTTAGTACCAGCGCGCTTTTTGCACAAGATTCTACCAAGACGAGAAAAACAAAAAAGCTAAAAGCCGTAAGCATCAAAGCCACCTCAAATGGTAATGGCGTAAATAGCCAAAACGTAATTCGGATAGAACGGCTAGACGCTAAAGAATTAAAGAAAAATGCTTGCTGCAATCTCGCCGAAAGTTTTGAGAGCAACGCCTCCGTTGAAATTAGTAGCACAAGTGCCCTCAGCGGTGCCAAGCAAGTAGAAATGCTAGGGCTACAAGGAACATACGTACAAACTATGGTGGATCTGTTACCTTATGTGCGCGGCATAAATTATACCTATGGGTTTAATAATATCCCTGGTACGTTTGTAGAATCTATTTATATAAACAAAGGGCCGGGCAGTGTAACAAATGGGTTTGAAAGCATGACGGGTCAAATAGATGTGGAATTAGTAAAACCCGAAAAGTATAAACCACTGCTGCATGTAAATGGTTACTACAACAATTTTTCGCGGGGTGAATTGAACCTAAATTCGGCAGTGGCACTAACCGACGAATTGAGCACAATGGTAAGCTTACACGGTAGCCAGCTTACCAAAAAAATTGACCAAAACAACGATGGTTTTTTGGATATGCCAATGAACAATATGATTCACCTCATGAATCGTTGGAAGTACGAGAAAAACAGATTTGAGACCATGCTAATGGCCAAGTATCATAAAAATAATCAGTACGG
>JBBSPP010000459.1:0-2753 GCA_038258625.1 Chitinophagales bacterium | reverse complement strand
CCTTATACCGTAACGGCAAAAGTTATTCATCTAAAAGACGGCGATTCTTTTGTAGTGCTGGATGCAAAAAATAATAAAATAGAAATTCGCCTACTCGATATTGACGCGCCCGAGTTGCATCAACCTTTTGGTAAAAAAGCAAAAGAGCATTTGAGCAATTTAATTAAAGAAAAAACTGTTACTATCAACTATGAAAAAAAAGATAGATACGGTAGGCTGTTGGCACATGTATTTTTAAACAAGCTGAATCTAAATCAAGAAATGATTCGTGCAGGTTATGCGTGGCATTTTACCCGATACTCTACCAACAAAAATTTGCAAAAGTTAGAGAATAACGCACGAAAAAAACACCTCGGATTGTGGTACGATAAAAATCCTACTGCTCCATGGATTTGGCGAGCAGAACACAAACGTAAAAAGAAGAGCAAATAGATTACTTTTTCTTTTTCAAATTAAGTTGGCAACCAAACACAATATTATATTGCCCAAAGAAAAAAGATTGGCTTGCTTTATCACGCGCAACCATTGTTGTACGAATCGATGGCATATTAATGTAGCCACCTTTTAATTCCGATTGTATAAAAAAAGTATTATAAAAAAGTACTCTGCCAGCCACCACGCCTGATACACCAAAGCCACTCAAATGAAATTCGTCATACCGCGCTTTATTCATCAAACTTGTGTTGGTACGAGGTAGTAAAATACCAACTCCGCCGCCAAAAATTCCCGAGAGTTTTATTTTTTTCTTGCCAAGTAGTGGTTGGTTATTTCGCAGTTCAATATTAGCGTAGTTGAGCCCATCCGTATGTTCAAATTGTAAAAAGTCTGGCGAGATGTGAAATTGCTGGCCTTTATAATTTCCATTATATTGGTTATCATTCTCAGCAATGTAGCCGCTCATATTTACATCTTGCTCGCTTTGCATTACATACTTCATGTGGTCAATACCAAATGAAACATCCCAATTGTTTTTTATAAAATAGCCAATGCGAAAATTGTACTGCGGTATAGTAAACTGCCCTGGATGGAAATATGGTTTATAGCCAAACTTTGTTTGCCGGTCATGAGCTTTTACTTTTGACAATGTAAAATCATAATCCTCACCAGTGAAATGCATATTTGATGTCGTATAATGACTTCCATTCCATCCCCAATAAAAATAGCCGGTATTTTTTTGAGCTTGGCTAAAATTGTAGCCAAGGCAAAGTAAAACAAGAAGAATTATTTTTCTCAAAATGAATAGCTAGCTAGCAAATATATTCCATCATTTCTTCTAGTAACTTTCTATCATTACTCAAGCGCGGAATTTTATGTTGCCCGCCCAATTTATTTTTTGATTTTAACCACAACTGAAACGTGCCTGCTTTTACAAATGTTACCTGCGGCATTTGCAACGCTAAATTTTTGTAGCGCTTGGCTTCATAATCTGAGTTTACGTTTTGTAATTCTTTATCCAAAATCTGTACAAACTCTTCTTGTTTATCGGTAGCAATGTCCGCTTCGATGAGCCATTGATGGCCACCTTTCAGATTGTCGCCAAAGTAGATGGGAGCGGCAGTATAATCGTGGAATGTTGCGCCCGTTTTATTACAGGCAACCGTTATTGCATGGTCGGTATTTTCGATCATCACCTCTTCGCCAAATGCATTTATAAAATGTTTGGTACGCCCCGTCACTTTTATACGAAACGGATCTAGCGAAGTAAAGGCAATTGTATCGCCCAATAAATAGCGCCACAAGCCAGAGTTAGTTGTAATAATGGGCGCGTAATTTTTACCGAGTTCTACCTCATCTAGTTGCAAGGTGTGTGGGCTTTCCTTTTCCAACTCTTCCAAGGGCATAAATTCATAAAAAATTCCATGCTTCAAAAAAAGCAACATCCCCTCTGCGTCCATCACATCTTGCCCAGCAATAAAAGCTTCGGAGGCATTGTATGTATCCACCGTATTCACTTTTTTATTAGGGAAAAAACTGGCGAATTGTTCACGGTAGGGTTCAAAATTTACACCACCGTGAATGTATAATTCTAAGTTGGGCCAAATCTTATGCATATCATGTTCGCCCGTATTCTCTTTTATTTTATTCAGTAGCACGAGTGTCCAAGTTGGCACTCCGGCCAAGTAGCGCACGTCTTCTTTGATGGTTACTTCCGCCATTTTTTCTAGCTTAGCTTCCCATTCATCCATCAGCGCAATATCCAGCCCGGGGGTACGAATCATATTTTGCCAGCTCACCATATTTTGCATTAGCACCGCCGATAAATCTCCGTACGAAACTTCGTCATTGACCTCATGCACTTTGTGACTGCCTCCCATTATCAGCGCCTTACCACTCATGACTTCCGTCTGCGGAAAATTTTTGAAATACAAGGCCAACACATCTCGCACGCCGCGAAAATGATTTTCCTCAATACTCTCATTACTCACTGGGATAAACTTACTTTTTTCGGACGTCGTTCCGCTACTTTTTGCAAACCAATTCACCGGGGAAGGCCACAAAATATTATGCTCGCCTGCCATCATTCTTTTTATGTAGGGCAGCACATCTTCGTAGGTGTGTATGGGTACATTTTTTTTGTAATCCTTATAATTATTGATGTGCGAAAAATCATACTTTTTACCAAACTCGGTAAATTGCCCAGAGCTAATCAAATCATTAAATGTGCGCACTTGAGCATTTTCGGGGTTGCGTACATATTGCTCAATATAACTCCAACGCAATTTTATATAGCTTCGTATGGCAGGGTTCAGAAT
>JBBSPP010000458.1:0-2797 GCA_038258625.1 Chitinophagales bacterium | reverse complement strand
GAGTGGGTTGGCTGATATATCCTAAAGAAGATAGTAACACCATTCAATGCCGAAGCGTGAGGAACCGCGTATGGCGATAGAAACAGAGCCGCAGGCAGAAGATGAGGCTGATGAAGAATTTATACACGCGCAAATTCAATTTTTGGTAGAGGATTATCTGTCGCCAAACGTCAGCACTTATACATTGGATGAAATGCTCGACCGCGGACTAGCCACAGAAGATATTTTTGACGGACCAATTTTAGCCCATGGTTTTATAGATAATGAAGAACTAAAAAATTCCGGTCTTCGTAAGGAAGTGCGCCTCTCTGATATTATTCGCATTATAATGAGTGTGGATGGCGTGAAACACATTGAAGATATTCAGCTACTTACGTGCAACCCCGATGAAGAAGATCCGTGCTGCACAGCTTCGCATAATACACCTGGCGATGAATGGATTATTTGCATACCGGAAGGGCACAAAGCTTGCTATTGCGATGAAAGTAATTTGCAATACAAAAAGAATTTTTTACCTGTAGGCGTAAACGCCGAGCGCAGTGCGGCGCTATTGCACACCTTGCGTTTGGATGAATACAAACGCACCCAACTGTCGTTTGATGATTTGCCTTTTCCACGCGGAGAGTATGCCGATTTTTCTACTTACAGTACGTTGCAAAATAATTTGCCGGATACGTATGGCGTTGGCGAAAATGGGTTGCCGCCTTTTAGCACCCCCTTACGACAAGCGCAGGCTATGCAGCTGAAAGCATATTTATTAAACATCGAACAAATATTTGCAATCTATTTTGCGCAGTTAGGCAATGTGGCAAAGATTTTTTCTACTCAACTAACGAGTGCCGATGACTCAAACTACACCACTAATTTGGTACAAGATTTACGACAGTTAGAAAAACTAGTGGGAGATGAAACACAATACCAAATTGCTGTAAAAAAAGAATTAGCAAAAATTGATGACTTTGCTTTTAGAAGAAATGAATTTTTGAATCATCTTATTGCGCGCTTTGGCGAAACGTATACAAACTACGCAGGCATCATGAATAATATTTTTGGCGACGATTATTATAGCGCAGCCATTGATGCAAAAAATGATTACTACAAAAATATTGACACGCTTAGCTACAATCGTTACCGCGCTTTTAATTACAGAAGTAAAAAATGGAATGAGGAATTGAGCGTTTGGGAATCTGATGATTGGGATACTGATAATATTCATGGCTTGCAAAATAAGCTGGCACATTATATAGGCATAAAAAATAAAACGCGGCGCAACCTGTTTCCGCCAGCCGCAACAGATGAAGATACTGAAGGAATTTATGCTATTGAAAACATGGTATTGCTGCCCACCAAATGCAGTAATTTTTTATATGCCGATACCGAAAGTTATGAAATAATATATAACGGCACCACTGAAAAATACAATTGGACAATAATGGTGGACGGGGTGTGGTACGAAAGCAATCACGATTTTGATACCGACCATGAAGCGAGCGAAAATTTTTACGAAAGTATAAAATGCTTATGCCGTGACATTGAAAAATCTACTCCCGTTGATGGACGCGTAAATTTGATTTGGGTAAACAAAGAATACGATACTGAGAAAGTAGAAAAAAATATAGCAGCGCGCAGCAAGAATAACTACACGCCTGCCTATGCCGATGGCCGTATAATGTCTTTTCAAAATTATTATAGTACGGATGCCTTCGAGTTTTGTTGCCTTAGTTTTTCTTTTATCGATACAACTTCCGCGCAGTTAGATTTTGACAAATGTGCGTTGCCATGTGTTGATGAGCTGTGCCAATCCTGCGCGCCGATTGATTTCTTTTCGTACCGCATGACCTTTGTATTGCCAGGTTGGACCAAGCGTTTTAGCAATATGGCTTTCAGAAAATTTGTAGAAAATAAAATTTATGAAATACTGCCCGCGCATATTTTACCGCGCGTATGTTGGGTAGGTTATCCCGAAACTCCTGCCAACGAAGAAATAAAAAATGACATGCAAGAATTGCAGCGCGCATGGAAAGATTTTCTGCATTGGAAAAGTGCGGAGGTGCACCACCTGCCTTCATATAAAATTTGGGCAAACGCGCTTTTTTGCAAACTGAACCACCTAAATAATTTATATCCTAAAGGTTATCTGCACGATTGTGAAGATGATGCGCGCGAGGATTTAAAGAAAATAATTTTAAACCAAAGCACCCTTGGGTCTTTACAAAATAACGAGCAATGATACAGACAATAGACTATTTGCTAAACGACATCAGCACCAACGGCAGTGTGTATGACCAATTCACGCCCGAATCATATTTGACAGCTGAACAACTAAATAAACTCACGGATTATTTTGAAGATTCAGACAGGCTGCGCACTACTCGTTTGCATGGTGTAGGCATTGTGTGCGGGTTGCAATTTACCACAACGACTAACAATCAAAATGCGTTGGACTCAATAAAAATAACGCCCGGGGTGGCGATAACCACCGACGGCGATTTGCTACATACAGATGAAAAAACGCTCTCGAGCTACATTCCCTTTTCGAATAAGGCGGTATATAATCGCTTGTTGACTAATGGTGGGGATGTGGTGGAATTGCGTGAAAGACTGGCGGCGGGATCTCCCGTAGCGGAAACGCTACCGGGGGAACTGCCGCTTGCCAGTCTAACTAATTGGAGCAATTATAAATTAGTAATGTACATGGAGCATTACAAAGTAGATCCGGGTTTGTGCAGCGCCACTTCGTGCAACGATACGGGCAATCATGTACACATGGACCAAAAGTTTTTGTTGGTACACAAAG
>JBBSPP010000457.1:0-2800 GCA_038258625.1 Chitinophagales bacterium | reverse complement strand
CGAAAAGAAAAATCCGTTTCAAGAGCTTGGTGGTTTTATGCCCGTGTTTATGGGTTACGGAATTCCGGGTACGGGTAAGAGTATGCTCATTGCTGCGATTGCAACCAAACTACAAATGCACGCCGAGCAATTAGATATTCCATTTCTTTTTCACCCGATGCCCGATACCTTGATTAGCACATTTCAGGGGGGAAGTGCGGAGCGCATGGTGGAATGGATGAAACCGCTTTCCGACCCTACGCGCTTAATTTTTGCTCCGATTGATGATGCCGAAAATAACCTGCAAGAGCGTACGCAGCAAGGTGTAAGTGCCGGTGTAAAAGAAGTGATTGGTGTTTTTCTGCGTTATACCGAGGGCGCGTATGCGGTGAATTATGGCAACAGTTCTATAGGGCTTTTTACCAACTTGCCCGAAATGTTGGACAAAGCAGTTATCTCAAGAATCCAAGGGCGATTTAAAATTGACGGTGCGCAACGTGTAAATGATTTCCTTGACCAAGATTATTTGTGGTGGCGAAAATTGGATGAAAGTGTTGATGGTTTTATCAATATGAAAAATCCTGAGTATCAATTTCTATCTGACCAAAAAATGGTGAGCCACATTGGCGAAGTTTTGGATAATATCGAAAAGCCAAAAGAAGCGGCGGTACTAAAAGCATTTGAAGTAGCTAGTCAAATTTCTACAGAAAATAATCATTCGTTTTTTGCAAACCTCTATAAAGAAATGCAGAAGTCATTTGCGTTTTTCTCATCGCGTGATGTACGAAATATTCAGAGTGCAATTTCGTTCCGGCTGACAGATTTTGATTTAGAAAAAGATTGGCTCGACAATCCCGAAATTTTTATTCAGCAGAATTATGAAAAAAAATTCAACATGCTCAAAGAATTGATGCAGCAGAATATGAAAGGATTAAGTTTTGCAGAAATACGATTGCAAGAAGTAATTCGATATTTGGATAACTACGCCACGATTGCTGATACAGATTTTAAACGTCAGGTAGAAAAACAAGTGATGGAGAATAAGATTTATATAGAAGCAAAGAACTCAATGATTAACGAATAGTGAATAATGCCCTTCGACAAGCTCAGGGTGACACCGTTCAAATTTGACATTTGAAGAAATATGGAAAAATTAAAACAAGCAGGTTTATATATGTCGGCGCTATTTGCTATCAGAGGCAAAATGGTGGATCGCTACAATCAATGCCTTGGTGCGCTTGGGATTGCGCCAACAACGCTGACGTCTTTTTATATAGATGCCATTGGTTGGAGCCCCGAGATTGCGTTGGAAAAAGAAAAAATTCATTACCTCAATCATGGTGGCGCAAATCCTTATGGCATAATTATTTCGCCTACTCAAAAAGGAATGCCCGTCTATTCGCCCTTCCATAGTTTTGACAGAGAATTGGTCAATCTTTTTATGGCGACGAATGAAGAATCGATAAAAGATATTACAACGGATGCCGCTATAATTATTGATTTGAACCAAAGCATTGATGCATTTTATGAACCGTCTGATTTGATAGATTATAAAACGATTACAGTTGGTTATAAAATTTTAGGCGAACTTGACCGAGAGCAAATCCGACAAAATACACTCGTACAAAAAATGTACATGAAACACAATAGCTTGGACGAAAATTTGCATAATAAAATTTTGGCATCGGCAAGTCGCTTTGGAGATTTGCGTGGCCGCAGCTTGCAATTGCGCGAAGTGGATTATCAAACAACTTCATTTTACACAAAAGCTTTTGGTGGCGTGTTTGTATTACGCAGTGATGCGAACGGCCATTTATTAATTTTTGAATCGCAAGAGGAAATGAATAAATACCAACACACCTATTGGGCAGAACATATTTCGTCGCCCAATTTACTGACCGAATTAACCAATCGTGGCTACTTACATTTTGACCCAGGCACATTAAATATTGAGCGCGTGCAGCGTATTGCGCAACATTATTATGCACAAAGTGTAAAAAATGCTGCGCATAGTTTGACTGATATTTTGGGTGATAAAATTTTGTATTTAAAATACCTCAACGAGCTTTCGCAAGAGGATAAAGTGAAAGTGATGGGGCCACAAAAATATTTGGAAAAACTAGCGGCTGGTCAAACGCCCGATATCAATCAGTACATTGCGTCCGAAACATTTAAAGCATTACAATCGCCTGCCAAGAAAAGTTTAGAACCTCTGATGTGGCAGCTGATTTGCCACATGCAACCGGTTGATCCGTACTATACATATTATTACGACAAAGAATTATTCTATCGTCAGTTTATAAATTATGATGAAGCCTATCAAGATTGGGTGGTAAAAATTATTCAAGAAGAAAACAATAAATTAAATAACTAAATTATGATACTAGAAATTATCGTCTTTGTTTTAGCCATATTACTGGGCGTTTTAATCTACTGGCGCGAGTCGCGCAGCAACGCTATTTTTAGAGGCTATAATGCGTTCATAAATAAAAAAGATACACGCATGGAAGCTACCGACCGTAAAGGATTTTTTTATCAGCGTGCGGTAGTCTATCGAATTTTAAATGCTTTATTAATTGCCGCGGTAATCGGTGTGATTGTTTATTATACGCCAATTTTAAATAATCATATTTTAGAAGTTGCATTGGCGGCTTTTGTAGGAATCGTTGTTGGCACCTATTTGGCAGCCGCTTTGCCAGCAGTAAAAAAAGCCGTTGACAATCCGCTAGACGCTTTGCAAGAAGTTGGAAAAGCAGGAAGAAATATAGTATCGGATTTATCTGAAACAGCTACTGAAAGATTTAAAGAAGAACAAAAAGCT
>JBBSPP010000456.1:0-2804 GCA_038258625.1 Chitinophagales bacterium | reverse complement strand
CGTACTAAAATTTTTACGGCTCGTCATTTCATTGACCGCGGCGTAAATATTATTTTTTATTTCAAAAATTGATTTTGCGCTGTTCGGTAATTTTATCAAAATTTCTTGCAAGTAATTATTTCGTAGCCTTGCTATTGGTGGCTCAGCAGGGCCTATTAAATGGATATTATCCATTTTGGTAAGCGTGTTTACCAAGTTCAAAGCTGCTTGTGCGGTTTGAGATTTGTCTTTGTGTTTTACCGTAATGCGTATTAGTTTGCAATAGGGCGGATACACAAAATCATGCCGATGCAAATGCTCAATCTCATAGAATTTTTCATAATTATGTTCCTGCACCAATTTTATTATTGGATGGTCGCTTCGGTGTGTTTGAATTAAAACTTGGCCTTTATCATCTTTGCGTCCCGCGCGGCCGCTCACTTGTTCAAGCAATTGAAAAACTCGTTCATTCACCGTATAATCTGGGAAAGCCAACAGACTATCTGCGCTGAGAACGCCCACCAGATTTACATGTTCAAAATCCAAGCCCTTCACCACCATTTGTGTGCCTACCAAAATATCAATTTTCCGATGTTCAAAAGCTGTAATTAATTCTTTAAAACGGTTTTTTTGCTTTAGCGCGTCCCAATCAAAACGCGCCACGCGCGCATTGGGGAATTGTTTTTGAATTTCTTCTTCAATTTTTTCAGTGCCAAAACTTTTTGTAGTTACCTGATTGCTGTTGCATAGGGGGCAAACAGCAATGTACGAATATACCGTGCCGCAGTAATGGCAATGCAGTTTATCCGTTTGTTTGTGGTAGGTAAGCGATACATCGCAATGGTCGCAGGTGGGTACGTAGCCGCAACTTTGGCATAGTATAAAAGGTGAATATCCACGGCGATTTTGAAACAAAATAATTTGCTTTCGTTCTTGAAGGGACTCCTTCATTTTGTTCAACAATTTTTCCGAAAACAAGCCTTTCATTCGTTTGTCGTCGTACTCTTTTTTCAAATCTATAATTTCTACCACCGGCATTTTGCCCGCGCCAAATCGTTCGTTCAGTTCTACCAGCGCATATTTATTTTGGGTAGCGTTAAAGTATGAAATAACCGAAGGCGTAGCACTACCCAAAATTACATTGGCGTTCATTTTTTTTGCCAAAACCATAGCCGTATCGCGCGCGTTGTATCGGGGCGAAGGTTCACTTTGTTTGAACGAAGTATCATGCTCCTCATCAATAATAATAAGTCCTAAACTTTGAAAAGGTAGTAGGAGCGAGGATCGGGCGCCAAGTACAATTTTGCATTCGCCATTCAGCGTTTTTTGCCAAATTTCTACTCGTTCTTGATTGCCAAACCGTGAATGATAAATGCCTATTTGGTCGCCAAATTTTGCTTGCAATCTTTTGATAATTTGAGCCGTAAGCGCAATTTCGGGCAACAGATAAAGTACTTGTTTCCCTTCTTCTAAAGCTTTTTCTATTAGTCTGAAATAGATGTGCGTTTTACCGCTACCCGTTACCCCTTTTAACAAAACCGTTTTATTACTGGAAAAATTATCAAGCGTTTGCTGCAATGCTTTTTCCTGGCCTTCGCTCAATAAAATTTCAGCAGGAAAATCATTCTTTGAAAAATGCACCCGATCGGTGCGCATTTTTTCCATCCGTAGCACGCCTTTTTGTACAAGTGTTTTTAATTGTGTGCTGGTTGATTTTGACAGTTCCAACAACTCTTGTTGCAGTACAATATCCTTCGTACCGGAGAGGTGTAAAAATTGTAGAATGATGTTTTGCTGTTTTGGCGCACTGTCGAGGCTATTTAAAAGTTCCTGTAATTCATCATTCGTGTCGTAGCCAGTTTCCAAAAAAATTACATTTTCATATTTAGGAATATAGCGATCTTTCAGTTTTTGTTGTACGTCAATATAACCTTTGTCCAACAGGTTGCTAATTATTTTTCGAGCAGACGCCTCCGGAAATATTTTTTGTATTTCGCTCAGCTTAAATCCTTGCTCTTGTTTTGACATTCGGGGTAAAGGTATTTTTTGATATTATTCTTAGCGCAAAGGCGCGGAGATTGTAAAATATTTAAATTCACCGTTCTTGTATTCAATTAATCTTTTAGCCATTAATTTTTTCGTGCAAGTTGGGCTTGTCGCGCATAGTGCTTTTGCTGTTAATGATTAAGCTCTAGTTCAAAAACTTCCAACTCCTTATATAGTGTATCGCGCTCAACGGCCGTATTGCCGCTTTGATGAATAAGGGCGCTAATTTCTTCGGTGGTCATAGCGGGCGATTGTTCTTCGCTACCCGCCATCGAATATATTTTTGTGCTATCGTCAATGGTACCGTCCAGGTCATCTACGCCGTAATTCACCATCAATTGCGCTTTTTCTCTGCCAAGCATGGGCCAATAAGCTTTTACATGTGCAAAATTATCCATAAAAATACGGCCAATGGCGTAGGTTTTTATATCGTCAATCACCGAGCTTTCATCTATATGGCTCATGTCGTTATCCTGATTTCTAAACTTGAGCGGAATAAAACAATTGAAACCGCCCGTCTCATCTTGCAGTGTACGCAAGCGATTCATGTGATCAATACGATGTTCGTAACTTTCAATATGGCCGTACAGCATGGTGGCGTTGGAATGCATGCCCAGCTCGTGCGCCGTTTTATGAATGGCCAACCAGCCTGTTGCATCAACCTTATCAGCACAAATTTTTTCTCTGATTTCTTCGTCAAAAATTTCGGCACCACCGCCAGGCAAAGATTCCAAACCTGCTTCGCGCAAATATTGTAAACCTTCTTTATTCGTCATTTT
>JBBSPP010000455.1:0-2833 GCA_038258625.1 Chitinophagales bacterium | reverse complement strand
CGTGGCCGATCCAAAAAAACGAATTAGATTTTTGTAGCGCACCGCACCTATTCCGGTTACATTACGCAGCGCCATTCGGTTGATTATTTCTTGATCGTTCATTGGGCTTGTAAAAAAAATATCTTTAAACCAAACAAAGTAAAAATTTTTGGTATATTTGGGTTAAGTACAAAAGAAAATGAAAAAAATAATTTTACCAATTTTAGGGTTTGGCGCTTTAGGAATTATGATGTTTAGCATCACTTCGTGCCAGCAAGACATTTCAGACAGATTTGAATATGCGGTTGCTTTAGATAGCATTAAGCCAGTCATCAGTATCTCTGTGCCAGCGCAAAATCAATCATTCCTTTACGGAAATCATGTAGCCATTGTTGGTACAGTAACAGATCTAGAATCTCAAAAAAATGATATTCATGATCCGGGATTTAGAAAGGGTCAATTAAAGTCCGTAACTATTGATGTGGCCGATATGACGAATAATAAAAATTTACTCTCGCGCAAACCAGTAGTTACAGGCAAGGACGGATACTCATTCAACGAGCGCTTTGAAATTATCACAGGTAGCGGCACCACTAGTTGTCGGCTAATTATATCGGCCACCGATGCAAGCGACAAAACGGTGCGAGACACTGTAGATTTTGAATACAATTAATTTTTTACTTAAAATACTTTACACGAAAAAGTGCTAATTTATTTTAGCACTTTTTTATTATATATCACCGAAATGAAACACACCACTACAAAGCGAGTTCGGTACAACGAAACCGATCAAATGGGATTTATGTACTACGGCAATTATTGCTTGTATTACGAAGTAGGCCGCGCGGAAATGATACGAGATGAGGGCTATACTTATAACCAATTAGAAAAAGACGGCATCGCTATGCCTATAGTAAAAGTAAATTCTAAGTACTTACGCCCCGCTCGGTATGATGATTTAATAACCATTGAGACAGAAATAAAAACCTTGGAGCAGTTACCGTTTATTACATTTCATCATAACCTATATAATGAAGAACGAGACCTGATACACAAAGGCGAAGTAACCTTGGCATTTGTAAATAGCAAAACTGGTAAGCGTAGTATGCCCAATCAGAAAATGCTGAACATCTTAAAAAATGGTTTTGGCAAATGATAACAGCAACAATAATTACGATTGGCGATGAGCTTTTGATTGGACAGACGATTGATACGAACTCGGCTTGGATAGGACAGGAGTTTAATAAAATTGGCATTAAAATAAAACGTCGCATTGCAATTGCTGACGAAGCAACCGAGATACTAAAAACGCTGGACGAAGCAAGTAAGCTAAGCGAAATCGTGATTACAACTGGCGGTCTGGGGCCAACGAATGATGATATAACAAAAGATACGTTGTGCGAATTTTTTGGTAGCAAACTTATTGAAGATGAGAAAACGCGAAAGCACATCATGGCATATTTTACTAAACGCAACCGTGAAATATTACAAGTAAATCTTGACCAAGCTTTAATCCCCAATAATTGCGAAGTACTTTTTAATGCAGTGGGTACAGCACCAGGCATGAAGTTTCAAAAAGATGGAACTCTATTTTTTGCATTGCCCGGCGTTCCGTTTGAGATGAAACATTTAATCACAGAGCGTGTGATACCCATCCTCACAAAAAACTTTACACCCAATAAAATTATTCATAAAACAATGATTACCTCGGGCATGGGCGAATCGTTTATTGCCAACCGATTAATTGATTTTGAAAAAAAACTGAACAATAATATTAGCTTGGCGTATCTGCCAAATTTTGGAATGGTCAAGCTTCGATTAACCACCGAAGAAAAGTATAATATAGAAGTGGAAGCATCTTTTACCGAACTAAAAAATATGCTTAGGGACATTACAATTTGCCATGAAGATAAAAGTTTGGAGCAAATATTATTTGACGAATTAACATCATCGCAGCGCTCAATTGCCGTTGCCGAAAGTTGCACGGGTGGTAATATTGCCGCCTCGCTGGTAAGCATTAGCGGCGCTTCGCAAGTTTTCAAAGGTTCTACGGTGACTTATGCAATTGAATCAAAAGAAAATGTGCTCGGTATAAAAAAAGAAACTCTTGAAAAATATACCGACGTAAGTGAACCCACCGCTATAGAAATGGCCATGAATGCACGCCGTATTTTCAAGGCTAATATTGGTTTATCAACTACTGGTTTTTTGGAGGGTGATGACCAGTATTTTTATGCAGCTATTGATGACGGGAAAACACAATTGGCTAAAAAATTTAACCTGCCTTATAGCCGTTCGCTCAATTCTAATTTGGCGGTTTCTATTGCGTTACAATTTTTGATACGGTTTTTGCAACAGACATAGGATTACATTTTTGCTATCTTAAATAAATACTGAGAGGGTATAATGCGTGGCTTGGTAATATTGTAAATAATATTGGGCCGATACAAATTGGCGTAAGTCGAAATATAAACATCCTTTGTCGGGAGAGGATGATGCTGTTTTTATTCTGTTTAAAAGGATATCCAAATTCTGTTCCGAGCAAACTAAACGTGTTCCGCTGAATTATAATCCATCAGCATTTATTAATCTATGATGCCATCGCCGACTCTGTATTTACGTTACTTGCTGCGGGTGTGTGGAACAATATTTAGATTACTACAACTTTACTAAGGGATTGATATTTGTTCAATTTGAACTGTAAAAATATTGAAAACGTAGAATCAGTGGCTAATGAACCATTGCTAATTTTAATAGAGTAACTATCTTCTAGTTTTATAACGCTTAAATGAGGTGTCAAATCTAAGCAAGCTAAAATAAAAAAAGAGCCGCAATGTTTGTAGCTCTTTTTTCT
>JBBSPP010000454.1:0-2833 GCA_038258625.1 Chitinophagales bacterium | reverse complement strand
TCAAATATATAGTTTTAATGGGCTGAGCAGTTTGGGTGACAGAGCATTTGCAACTGAACTAACCAAGGATGCCAAAGTAGCTTCAATACCTTTTAGCCCATTTTATCAGGAAAATACTGACAACAAAATGTTGCGATTTTGTTTTGCAAAAAATGATGATACAATTAAACGTGCGGCAACTAACTTGAAGGAATATTTTAAAATGTAAAACTCAAAAACCTTTAGGAGCACAACGTCTAATTCGATGATCTTAATGGGAACAAGCCTCCGATCAGACGCAGATTCAAATAAAAACCCCGAACAAACGTTCGGGGTTCGGTTTTTAAAAAGAGAAAAACTATTTTTTAGCACCGTTTACACGAGTGCTAAGGTCTTTACCTGCTTTAAATTTTGCTACTTTTTTAGCAGCAATTTTGATTTCTTTGCCCGTTTGTGGGTTACGACCCATACGCGCCGCACGCTTAGATACTGAGAAAGTACCAAAACCTACCAATGTTACTTTATCATCTTTTTTAAGTGTTTTAGTAACTGACTCGCAAAAAGCATCTAATGCTGCTCCTGCTTGTGATTTTGTAATTTCTGAGGCTGTAGCCATTGCATCAATTAATTCTGATTTGTTCATAATGATTATTTTTTAAAATTTTAATAGAACGAAAGTAATGTATTTATCCTACATTATCTAAACTATTTTTGGCTCAAATGCAGTACAGCAAAGGATTTGCACAAATTATACACAGATAATCATCATTCCATTTTTTTCAAAATAGACCGAAAGGCCACAAATTTATCGCCAAATTTTTCCGTGCCAGCATCGCGCATTTTAGATGCATGTTCAGAAATATAACACTCATAATCGGCTTCGGTATTTGCAAAATATTGAACAACAAATGTTCGATGTTCATCAATTTTTGGTTCCAATAATTCGAAGAAGGATGAGGATGTAAAACAGCCGGTTGCTACAACTTCGGGTCGATGTTTTTCTATCCAAACTAGCCACTGTTCAAGGATTGAATTTTCTACTTTTATGGTTACATTATATATTATCATTTGTTATAAATTTATTTCTAAAAAAATTGGACAATGGTCTGAATGCATTGCACTGGGCATGATGCCGGCATCTTTAACTTTGTCGCGCAAACCCTCTGTAATGCTGATGTAATCAATGCGCCACCCTTTATTATTTGCCCTAGCGTTGGCTCGGTAGCTCCACCACGTATATTGGTGCGGATGCGGATTAACCATTCTAAAAGTATCAGTAAAACCGGCTTGAAAAAAAGTATCCATCCAAGCTCTTTCTTCGGGCAAAAAGCCGCTACTATTCTTATTGCGTATAGGGTCGTGAATATCAATTGGCTGATGGCAAATATTATAATCGCCAACAATAATTAAATTCTCCTTTTGTTCTTTTAAATCAGTTGCAAAATTTAAATAATCATTTAAAAATTCCATCTTATAATCTTGCCGAATATCGCCGCTACTACCCGATGGAAAGTATGTATTCACTAACGTAAAATCATTCGTTTCGGCAATTAATGTTCGCCCCTCAAAATCAGCTTGCTTTATTTGCATGCCTCTATAAATTTTCTTTGATGCTGCTTTAGTGAGAATACCCACTCCACTATAGCCCTTTTTCTGAGACGAATACCACTCGCAATGGTAGCCCAATGCCTCAAATTCGGCCGTAGGAATATCCTCTGCATTTGCTTTTAACTCTTGGAAACAATACATATCCGCATCATCATCATTCATCCAATTAATTAATCCTTTTCGAAGAGCAGCTCGGATACCATTTACATTATAAGAAACTATTCGCATTTTTAAGTTTTGGCTAAAATAAAAATGGCCACGCTAAAGCGTGACCATTTTTTCGAATTATTTTTAAATATTAGTTTTTAGTAATTCGGCTTACACCTAATATTTTCCCCGCTTCATTTCTGTATTGCAAAATGTAAATGCCTTTTGGCAGAGCTTGCAATGACAATTGGTGAATTGATCCATTGGAGTTGGAAACATTTACACGTTGTATTTGTTTACCAATTAAGTTACTAAGTTGTACAATTTTTACATCTTTATTACGCATATTCAGATTAAGAATATTAGTAGTAGGATTTGGATAAACATCGACCATTTCAATTTTACTCAAATCACGCGTGGCGGTTGGCCAACAGTTTAAATCAAAACCACTAGAGTGTCTTAAATGAGTTCTTTTAAATGGTTGCCCAACTTCTCTATATTCCACCAAAACATCGGAACATCCTTCAATTGTATTCCCCAATCTACGTTTCATATACACATACATTTCATGCGATGTATCAGCTTCCATAACTATTGAGTGCAAGGTATTATCAAAGGCATAGCAATTAAACCAATCGCACATACCCGCAGAGGCCCAACCAATCCCAGGCGTATCTACGCTTACCACTCTCCATTCGAATGTAACTGGAGTTGGTGTAGCATTGGTTAATTTAAATTTGGCTTTATGCTCTACATTATCAGCTTTTAAGCCATAGTAAGCAGTATCAGCTCCATAGCTGTAAGTAATTATTTGAGCATTAGCCATTAAACCAAATGCCATAATGGGAATAATTGCAAGTAAAATCTTTTTCATCTTTATAAATATTTAGGTGCAAATTAAGTTTAATTTATGAGATAGCCTGATAATTGAGAAAAATTTTACAACCAAAGGATTAAAACTTTTTTTACTTCGAAGATTTTTTTTAAAAACAAGTAAATATTTGGCTCTATGACGAATACAGTGGGTAGTCAAATTTTAGCTTGCCGCAGATGAAGTAAATCATATTGATGAAATTCTTGGTTTTGGCAAACCCTCTTG
>JBBSPP010000453.1:0-2845 GCA_038258625.1 Chitinophagales bacterium | reverse complement strand
CTGTACGTGGTTAGAACGCCTTTTAGAACAAAATTTTTTGCATAAAAAAACCACCCAAGAATGAGCGGTTAATTTCTGTGCTATGAAACACATCCCCTAGTTATGAAAAAACTATACCTAACTGACGCAGCATTGTCACTTTTATTACTTACCAAAGTACACTTTCTATTTTCTTTAACGCGAGCGTCATCGTACTGTCAGCTTCTGCAAAAGTTATAGTTTGAGAGCAAAAAAATACCGCCCAAGAATGAGCGGTATTTTTCTGCGTTATTAAACGCATCCCCTATTTATGAAAAAACTATACATCACATCAGACGCTGCATTCTTTACTTTATTACATATGGTTATCCGCTTTTTATTTTCTTTAACGCCAAGCCATCGTTCTGTCGGAAAGTGATTTTTACCCAAAAAAAAACCACCCTAAAAAGAGCGGCTTTTTTCTGTGCTTATCAAACACATCCCCTAGTTATGAAAAAACTACCATACATACGCACCAAGTGTAGCGATTGGATTTTGACAAATCAACTTTTTATTTTCTTTAACCGTAAAGCCCAAATGGTGTTAGCAATAACGCAAAAAAAACAGCTAAGGCGTTAATTTCTTTAGAATTGACAGACAGTAGGGTATAATTAAAATATATTTGTACGGATGAAAAATTTAGTACTTATTGGCTTGTTAGCATTGGGGTTAACGGCCTGCGAGAGTAAAAAAGAATTTGAAATTATTGGTACAGTAAAAAATCAAAACGATGGCGTTATCTATTTTGTAAACCTGCACACCGAGGAGCAGGATACTGTAAAAATAGAAAACGGTAAGTTTAGCCTTAAAGGTGAAGCCGAAGAGCCCACACCTTTTTTACTTTTTGCACCCGAAGTGTTACCGGCTCAAACCATATTATTTGCCGATCATGGGAAAACCAGCATATCGTTCAATGCCAACGAGCCTGAAAGTGTAAAAATAAAAGGCTGCAAAGCGCAAGAAGAGTATGATGAATTTACCAAAAAAACCATGCCGCTGTTAGCACAATTTGAAGCCGTACAGCAGCAGGCCATGAATGGCGAAATAGAAACCGAAGAAGTGCAACGCGTGGCCGCCGAAATACAAAAAAAGTACGAAGATGCTAATATGCAATTTGTAAAACAGCATCCTGGCAGCTATGTATCGGGCCTGTTGACCTATGAATATTTGCGACAAAAACCACAACTATCAGCCGCCGAAAAACAGAAACTACTTAGTGACTTAGATAAAAAAATTCAAGAAAGTCATTTTGGGAAAAAAATTACCGAGCTAATAAATGCGGACGAGTCAACGGCAATTGGCAAGCTGGCACCCGTGTTTGAATTGCCCAATACGGCTGATAAAAAAGTATCATTGCAAAGTTTTAGAGGTAAGTATGTGCTGATAGATTTTTGGGCAAGTTGGTGTGGCCCCTGCCGTGCCGAAAATCCAAACGTGGTGGCAGCATATAAAAAATTTAAAAATAAAAATTTTACTATACTCGGCGTATCGCTAGACGAAAATAAAAAACAATGGGAGGCTGCCATAAAAAAAGACAACCTAAAATGGGAGCAACTTAGCGACCTAAGTGGGTGGAACAGCAGCGTGGTAAGTTTATATAATATAAAATCAATCCCGTCTAATGTGTTGCTAGATCCTGATGGAAAAATAATTGGGAAGGATTTGCGTGGTGTAGATTTGGAAAACCAATTGAGCAACCTTTTAAAATAATAAATTATGAAAAATATTTTACTCATCGCGCTGTTGTTTAGCGCGCAATTTTGTACCGCACAAAGCATCACAATATCTTTTGATAATGATGGGGCAGGGCAAGCTGAAACCGCGAGTTACGATTTTGAAAACTACCTGATTCAAAATTTGATAACCTACAAAATAGACACGCTAAAGGCATTGAATGGAAAAATTACTATCAAAAACCAAACTGATATCATTACGCCCTTTGCTCTGGCTCGCAATCAGCCACGGCAGGCTACCATTTTTTTTGTAGAGCCAAAAAAGGATTTTACCATGAAAATGTCTGAGCCAACTTTTACCATAAAAAGTAGCACGGGCAGTAATTCGCAAAAAGAATATACCAAATTTATGGGCCAGCAAGAAGTGCTACAGCAAGAGGTAAATCGGTTGCAAACTGCGCTAACGACGACCAAATTTCCGGATAGCCTGCGCAACCAAATTAACTACAATCAAATGCAGATGAACGCACAATATATTGAGTTTATCAATTTTGAAAAAGATAATAATTTGGGTGCGTATATGGTTTTTGATATAGCCAATAAAAATCCCAACATGCGTGGCGAAGACCTGGCAGGCCTCTATGACAAACTAAGCGACAAAGGAAAAAATACCTATCTCGGCAAAAAAGTAGGCGAACTGATGAACCGCCTAAAAGCCATGGATATTGGCAACGAAGCCCCTGATTTTACGCTGAAAGATGCCAACGGAAAGCCGCACAAGCTTAGCTCGCTGCGCGGTAAATATGTGTTGGTAGATTTTTGGGCAAGCTGGTGCGGGCCCTGTATAAAGGAGATTCCTCACTTAAAAGAGGCCTATGAAAAATACAATAAAAAAGGATTTGAAATAGTAAGCGTATCCATAGACCGTGAAAAAGACAAATGGCTGCAAGCGGTAGCGCGGCACCAAATGCCATGGATAAGTATTCTAGATGAGGGTGCAGAAAACGAAAAGGTAACGCAGAAATTATATTCCGTACCAACCATACCGCGTACAATTTTGCTTGATAAAAATGGTATCGTCATCGGCCGGGATTTTCGTGGCGAAGCCTTGGAAGCTGAACTCGGTAAGTTGCTGAATTAGAAAAAATGGATTT
>JBBSPP010000452.1:0-2850 GCA_038258625.1 Chitinophagales bacterium | reverse complement strand
TCCGTACTATCGTAAAAAATATTGCTTTGCGACCAAGTGTCATTGGGTAAGCTGCCGACTTGCACTGTACTTGCAACTGTGTTCCTTCGCCTTGCACACTCACTTTTTGCGATGTAATAATGCCTTCAAAAATTGTTTCTTCCTCTGAATTATAACCGGCTTGTATTTTTATTTCGTTGCCAGGTACAAAAACATCACTACTACTTACGGCAAAATCCTGCGCTGCCGCATCGCCATCAAGTACCACAATATCGGCAGTAGCAATTCTGTTTACAGCGTTGTACACAGTTAGTTCTTTTACCTGAATTTCCCCAGCGATAGCAGTGCCATCCACGAGCAATGTGAAGGTGACTACACCTGCACTTGCAACATCTGTATTTATGGGTACTAATGGCATTTAATTTTTTTCTATTGGTGGAAAGTATAGTTCTTGCCCCGGTTTTAAGTTTCTAAAGTTGAGTAAGTTGTTGGCATTGGCTACTGCTAAATAATACTTTACATCGCCGTAAATTTCTTTGGTGAGCAACTGAATGGTGTCGCCTGCTTTCACAGTACGATGGTGCGTCATATCTGGCGAGTTGGGTCGGTTTTCTAATCGTGCACGTTCTGGCGGCACTACTTCTTTGGCAGTTAAACGTATAAAAGCTCGGATCGGTTTTCCCTGATTATTAAAAAGCGTAAACTCAATTTCTACATTCTTGATACGGCAATCGTAGCTAAACTCGCCCCACTCAAAGCGGGCGTATTTGGGCTGATGTGTATCTCCATCGTAATCTAAAAAGTTAGTTTTAAATTCATTGACCTTTTCCATCACGCCTAGATTTTCGGTTTCGGCAGGCAAAAAATCTCCGAAACTTTTTTGTAATGGGTTACCGGTATATTCATCAAACATTCCTGTGCTATCAAAAATTAATTGAAAATTTAGCTCGCCCGGCAAGATGTGCGAAAATTTTAATTCGCTACTATCACTGTTGGCAGCTTGCTCATCGTTAAAAACAATTTCGTAATTTTCTTTTAGCGTTTGGGGATTTAGCAATAGCTCGGTACTATACACCTCGTTGGTATAGTCCAGATCCGCGTAAGCGGTGAGTCGTAATTTTTCTAATTTCCCCTGACCAAACATTATCTTTCGTTTTTAAGTTTTTGCATTTGTTCTACCAATTTTATCACGCTGTCTTTTTTGAGTGCCTTCTTTTTTCCACCGCCATCACCTGATGAAGAACTTGCTCCTCCGCCATCATTGGCGATGTTTATTTTGATACTTAAGTTTTTTATTTCGATGGGCATTATTCGTTTATTTTAAATTTTTCATATTTCAGTTCAAACGTTTCTACCATTATCGCCATGGCCTCCGCGTTCATTTCACCCATTTCATATTTAATAGGTATGGCTTTTGAAATATACCAAGACATGATTGGCTCGTGCTTTTCGTCCATCAGCACAATGACAATATCGACCGGCTGAAACCTAAAATTTTCAAACGCATTTTCGCACCAATCTGTAAGTGCTGATGGGAACTTTTTCAGGCCACGCTTTAGAACCAAATTAGCGTACGATACTTTTGTTGGTAACGTAAAATCATTATTGTTAGACCCGCCACTTGACATCGTTTCAGTTTCGATCGTGGCGGTTAGGCCGCTCACCGATTGGAATGCCACATCTACGGACGTAGATTCTAACCCATGAAAATGCACCTTGAAGTGTGCGCCCAGCACTGGATATGTAGCCGCATCATTTGCCATATTTATGCGTGCTCTACTGCTAGTCCGTTATGTTTTAAAACCAACGTGTCAATGGCTACTTCGTTGCCTTCTCCTTTGAGATCGGTGCTTTGCATTTTCATTGGCCATGCATCTTTTACATTCCAAACCACCACGGGTTCGTGCTGTTCGTTGAGCAAGGCAATAACAATATCGCGGCGCTCAGGCACGTTCATTTGTGTAGCATTTAGCCAATCATACAATTCATTATCTGATGCAAATACGCCGCGCTTGAGGGTAATATCTGCAAATTTTTTCATGCCGGGCATGTTGAGCTTTGAATATTCGGGGCTTGCGCCATCACGATATTCTAATACTTCATATTCTATATCGAGACCCGATACTTCTTGAAAACCAATTTTAGAACCACCCCATTCTACACTGAAATGGAATTTTGGTAAGGGATAATTTGTAGCCATAATAATATTTTTTTAATTGTGATTTTTTAAGATTTATGAAGTTTGCATTTTATGAGAAAATTTCAGTACGATAAACTCTGCTGGTCGAACGGCTGCCATACCTATTTCGATATTGAGTTTGCCTTCCAAAATATCGACAGCCGTCATGGTTTCGGGCAGGCCAATATTTACATAATAAGCATCTTCTGGTTTGGCCCCAGCTAATGCGCCAGCGCGCCATTGGTTAAATAAAAAGTTGTTTATCATGCCTTTAATTCGCGCCCAAGTATTCGCATCGTTTGGTTCAAAAACAAATTGCTCAGTTGCTTTTTTGACAGACTCCTCAACAAAAATAAAGAAGCGACGAACGGAGACATAACGCCATTCATTGCTATTGCCAGACAAGGTACGCGCGCCATAAATCAATACCCCTTTGCCTGTATAAGAGCGAATGGCGTTGATTGATTTTCCGCCCGTTGGGTCAACATTTAAAAGACCATGGTCATCGTGTGAAAGTTTTACGCTTAGTGCGCTCACCATATTTAAGCCCACGTTTGCGGGGGCTTTCCATACGCCACGATTTCTATCTTCGCGAGCGTAGGCACCTGCCACAGCACCGCAAGGAGGAAGCGTAACACCGCGCGAAGTCACGGCCTGACGAACATTTGCATAAAAAGAATTATTCAACGCTA
>JBBSPP010000451.1:0-2855 GCA_038258625.1 Chitinophagales bacterium | reverse complement strand
GCGCGCACGCACTTCATTGCGCGCAATTACTATTTCTTGCAGCGTAATATTAAGCTCCTGATTATTGGCCAGGGCCGTATCAATCAGGGCCGATAAATTATCATCATTAAAATATTGTTGCCAGCTAAGCTGTGCCGAATTGGTCGTATCCTGCGACGTATTGAAACTTGGCGGTACGTTTTTATTTTCGGTTTTACTTATTAGTGCGGGTATTTTACAAGCACTAAAAAATACCGAACAACAGAAAATACTGAGTGCTATAAAATTTATTTTTTGTTTCATGATTAATTTTATTTTTCGGTCAACGGATTTTTGTCTTGGTCTTTAATTAATGAACGCTTATTGGCCATAGTACCAAAAATGAAGTACAAGCCAGGCACTATCACCACACCAAATATGGTACCCAATAACATGCCGCCCAAAGCCGCCGTACCAATAGTGCGGTTACCAATTGCACCCGGGCCCGAGGCCACTACTAGCGGAATAAGCCCTGCAATAAATGCAAAGGATGTCATTAAGATGGGCCTGAACCGTGCGCGCGCGCCAGCAATGGCACTCTTGTAAACGCTCATACCTTTTTCGTGTTGCTGTATGGCAAACTCTACAATCAGTACCGCATTTTTTCCCAGCAGCCCAACCAGCATCACCAGCCCCACTTGCGCATAAATATCATTGGCCAGCCCCATAATTTTTAATAAAAGAAACACCCCAAAAATACCCGCGGGCAATGATAAAATTACCGCGAACGGAATAATGAAACTTTCGTACTGCGCTGCCAATACCATATACACAAATAGGAGTACAATGATAAAAATAATCAAAGCTTCATTGCCTCGCGCCACTTCATCTTTTGATAAGCCGGCCCAGTCAATTCCGTAACCACGCGGCAAGGTTTTTTTAGCTACATCTTGTATTGCGGCAATGGCCTCACCACTGCTGTAACCCTTGGAGGGGCTACCGTTGATAGAAGATGCGGTGTATAAATTATAGCGCGTAATTTCATTCAGTCCTTGTTTTTTTGTCATGGTCATGAATGATGAATAAGGCACTAATTCATTCCGATCATTGCGCACATAGAGGTTTAAAACATCCTGCGGCAACTGCCTAAATTCGGGCGAGGCTTGTACAAATACTTTATAAAAACTATTGAATTTTATAAAACCAAGTTCATACGTACTGCCAATAAGTATGGATAAATTATCCATCGCTTTTCCTATAGAAACGCCTTTTTGCATGGCAGCATTATTATCTATTGTGAGTTCGTATTGCGGATAATTTGCACTGAAAAAAGTAAACAAACCCGAAAGCTCTTTTCGCTTTTTGAGGTCGTCCATAAATTTGTCATTTACTTTTTCAAACGATTTGTAATCGCCCGTATTTGTTTGATCCAACAAGCGCAACGAAAATCCACCCGCCGCACCATAACCCGGCACCGCGGGCGGTTGAAAAAATTCGATGGTCGCACCTGGAATTTCTTTTGCCTTTTCTTCTAGCTCTTCAATAATTTCTACCGCCGAGTGATCTCGGTCTGCCCAATTTTCTAAATTTACCAAGCACGTACCTGCGTTCGAACCACGGCCTTCGGTCAAAATTTCATAACCCGCCAAGGCAGAAACTGATTGAATACCTGCTACTTCTTTGCATAATATTTGTAGCTCTTTGGATACTGCATTTGTTTTTTCCAAAGTAGTACCTGGCGGCGTTTGGATAATTGCATAAATCATTCCCTGATCTTCGGCCGGCACAAAACCCGACGGCAAATCATTGGCCGTGATGAAAATAGCGACACAAAAAATAGCTAAGATGCCCCACGTAATGGCTCGCCTATTTACTGTACGAATTAAAAAACGTTGATAGCGACTAGTGAGCTTGTCAAACTTTTTATTAAAGCCATCCAAAAACCGATTGACCAATGTTTTTTTACGCGGCTGTCCATGATTATTTTTTAAAATCATAGCACATAAAACCGGCGTAAGCGTAAGCGCCACCAATCCAGAAATTACAATAGCCGACGCCATGGTAATTGAAAATTGCCGATAAAAAACTCCCACTGGCCCAGACATAAATGCGACGGGTACAAACACGGCCGTCATCAATAAAGTAATAGCGATTACCGCACCGCTGATTTCGTCCAACACTTTTTTTACCGCACTGAACGGACTGAGATGAGGTTCACTCTCCATTTTTGCGTGTACAGCTTCCACCACCACAATGGCATCATCCACCACCACGCCAATGGCAAGCACCAAGGCAAACAGCGTAATTAAATTTATAGTCAACCCAAAAAATTGCATACAAATAAACGCACCCACCAAGGATACTGGCACCGCCAAAGTAGGGATCAAGGTAGAGCGCCAATCGCCCAAGAAAATAAATACCACGAAGGCAACTAGTAAAAAAGCTTCGCCCAGAGTGTGTAATACTTTTTCTACCGAGGCATCCAAAAACGTAGAAACATCGTAGCTAATTTTGTACTCCATGCCTGGCGGGAAAGTGGTTTCTTTTAGCAGCTCCAATTTTTCTTTTACCTCGGCAATTACATCGCTGGCATTACTTCCATAATTTTGTTTTAGCATTATAGCAGCAGATGGACTGCCATCCAAGTTGGAATAAATATCGTAAAACTCACTGCCCAATTCTACTCTGGCAATATCTTTTAAATGCAAAATTTCACCATCTGGATTGGCGCGGATAATTACGTTTTCATACTCGCTGGCCTCGTTGTATCGGCCTTTGTACGTGAGTACATATTCGAGCGATTGTGAGCGTTGACCTGTGGCTTGCCCTATCCTACCAGGCGCGCCAATTACACTTTGCTCGCCAAGGGCTTCCATGACTTCTTCTGTCGAAACGTT
>JBBSPP010000450.1:0-2879 GCA_038258625.1 Chitinophagales bacterium | reverse complement strand
CATCGGGCGATGGGGAGCAGCATTTTTTATATAAAAATAACCGTTACTCCCACAATTTAAATCCTAAAACGGGCATGCCGTTGCGTGGTATAAAAAGCGTAACCGTAGTATCGCCCAGTGCCGAGCTGAGCGATGCACTCGCCACCGCCGTGTATGTAAAAGGTAGCGAAGAAGGCATTAACTTTGTGAACCAATTGCCACAGACGCATTGCCTAATTATCGACGAAAAAAATCAGCTTCACATTTCGCAAGATTTACTATATGAAAAAATACCGTCTTAGTTTTTTATTTTTTTTAATTCTACCATTCACGGCATGCACCACACTAAAACCCTACGAGCGCATATACGTAACCGACCCCGAAATGCAAACGGGCCGCGATAACGGTGTGCAATTTATCAATTATGTACACTCAATTAGAGAAGGGACTACACCGCCCGGCAGTGCAAAAGGAAATGGCGGTTGTGGTTGTAATTAAAAAAATAGAGCAGTGAAAAAAATAGTTTTTTTAATAGGCAGCATTGCATTTTTTAGTTTTATGGCGGGTGCTCAGCAGCCCGAAACTACGCCAACGAAAGTGAACAAATTGGACATTGAGGTAGTGTATAATCATTACGTGCAGGACGGTAACAACTCGGCGGTGACGGGTGGCGAAGGCACTGAAAAGTTGACGGTGTATGGCCCCGCACTCAACTTTAAAAAAACCAAAAAGAATAACGCTATAGGTGTAAATCTTGGCGTAGATATTATTTCCTCGGCCTCTACTGATGCTATTAATTTTATCGAGTCATCAGCTTCGCGCATAGATGCGCGCATTTATGCGAATGCAACCGTGGAGCATTCGTTTGATAAAATACCCATTACAATGTACGGTGGCATTGGGTTTTCTATCGAGAGTGACTATACGTCTATTGGTTATAAATTGGGAGCGGCTCATACTAATAAAGAAAAACTGCGGACGTTTTCGGTAGCCCTGGCCATGTATAATGATGACCTTCGGTGGGGCAGAATTACCAGAAAATATACTGGCCCGCTGCGCTTAATATACCCCTCAGAGCTGCGTTACAAGGAGTGGTATGAAACCTACAAACGAAACACCTATAGCATCACTTTGGGCTTTTCACAAGCAATCAATAAACGAAATGTGCTCGCCGTTTTTCCGCAACTTACTTTGCAGCGAGGCTTGCTGGCCACGCCTTTTCACCGCATTTATTTTAATGATGGATCACAGGGTGTGGAGCAATTGCCGGGCCAACGCAATAAATTTGGATTGGCTACCACGCTGAATAGTTTCGTAGGTGGCAAAACGATTATTAAAAATAGTGTGCAGCTTTACACAGATAATTTTGGTATAAACTCTATCGCGTTGGAAAACGAAACGATATTTAAATTGTCTGCCGCTGTGGCGCTCGGGCCCAATGTGCGTTGGTACACGCAAAATGGCTCGCCTTACTTTGCGCCTATTTTGCAACATAGCACGGCCGAAAATTATTATACTTCTGATTATGATTTGGCGAGCTTTAGCACTGTGCAATTAGGCGCGGTGGCAAAGTATAAGCCGTATAAAATGATTAGCAAACAGGTTTTTTTTAATACAATTATTTTGCGGTACGCATACTTACACCGTAGCAATCAGCTGGTGGCGCATATAATTTCGGTGGGTTTTCAGCTGGCGGCTGATAAAAATGGGCAGTAGGTTTTCAGTATTAAAATGCTTTTGGCCTGCAGGTGTCAAATTTAAGTTTCTCATAACAAGAAAAAGGTGGCATAATATTGTTTGCTGAAAAAATGTGCTATTTTTAGCCACTTTATGAAGATAACATCACTTACCATTTACACTACAAACCTAGCTGCTCAAAAAGATTTTTATACCAAAACATTGGGCCTCGAACTGATATCGGAAACCGAAGAATTAGTGCGCCTTCGTGCAGGGAAATCAAAGCTACGCTTGGCCGTTGCCGAGGCACACGTGCCATATCATTTTGCATTTAATATCCCTTCCAACAAAGATGCCGAGGCGCTTGATTGGCTTAAAAAGAAAAAGGTAAACATTTTGAAAGACGGCCGCAAGGAACTTTTGCCAATAGAAGATTGGAACTCGTCGGCCATTTATTTTCATGATGCCGATAATAATATTGTAGAATTTATAAGCCGCAAAAACCTGGGCAACGATAGCAAGAAGAAATTTGCCGGCGGCTCAATACTCGAAATATCAGAGATTGGACTGGTGGCCGAAGATTTGAAAGACGCCATTCAAACCTTAAAAGAAGATTGTGACCTCGAGTTGTATAGTGGAGACGAAAAATCATTTGCTGCAATGGGTACAGAAACTGGATTGTTTATTTGCCTAAATAATAAGAAAAAAGAAACTTGGTTCCCCACCAAAGACGTGGCACAACGAGCCAACTTTGAAGTAATTATAAACATTGACGAAAGCCCGCTAAAAGTGAAGTACGAAGATGGCGAGGTGGATGTGTATATTAATTAGTAGCTAGTAGTTACAAATCACTATTTAAATACAGCCGTTTACCTTTTTGGTAAGCGGCGTTTTTTTGTAACGCCCTAAGTGAATATAGCATCTGCTTGACACAATTAGGTAGCGCACTCGCTAAGGAGGGACACTTTTTTACCTAAAAAGTACTGTTAGAAAATAAGGATATTAATATTTTTATCATAAATATCTTTTTGGTTGAAAAAAATTAGAAGACTGTTAGTTTATAAATTAATATCGATAAAGTGACTATTTAGTTAGAAGTAATAAATTTCTATTTATACAGTATTTGATTTTATTTAGAAAGTATAAAAACTATTTTAGATAGTATATATATAATTTTAGACAGTCTATATATTTATAAAAATTAACTGTCTAAATAAATATTT
>JBBSPP010000449.1:0-2881 GCA_038258625.1 Chitinophagales bacterium | reverse complement strand
GCAATGGTTTGATAAAGAGTTGAATTTTACGCCACTAAAAAATATTGAGAAAGCAGCAAAGAGTATGGCAGAAAACCAATACGATCCGCAAGAAATGATTGACAAAATGGTAGAAGTAATTCCGAAAGACTCACACGATTTTAGAATAATTTTGCCAACAGACTTTGTAGAAAAATGCAAGGAGTATCAAAAAACTCAGTATGAAGTAAAAGCAGACGAAGTTGACCCATCTAAACAATAATTTTTTTTAAACACAAATACAAATCCCAAGAAATTTACTTTCTTGGGATTTGTATTTGATAAAACTTCTTAACCTTCTCTGTTCTTAAGATACAACTCTTGCACCAAAACAATGACGATAACCGTAATAGGCGTAGCCAAAACCAGTCCCCAACTGCCCGTGAGTGCACCCATTATTAACTGTGCAATTATTATAAGAGCAGGCGGCATATTTATTAATTTTTTTTGAATTAGCGTAGTTATAAAATTACTTTCAATAAACTGTATTAGCACGTACAAGCCTACTACCAGCGCAGCGGTTTGTGGGCTTTGTAGTAAACCCACTAGCACGGCGGGTATCAGCGCTATAAGCGGGCCAAAGTTGGGAATGAAACTTATTAAACCAGCCAACAAAGCTAGTACAAGCCACAGCGGCATGCCTATAATTGCTAAGCCAATAGCTGTCAAAACAAAGACTATAAGCATAGAAAACAATTTTCCTTTTAGCCAATTTCGCAATTGTTTACCTAGTTTTTTCAATACCTCCTCTGCCTTTTCTTGTCCTTTTTTGGGTACTAATTCCACCATAGTTTCGGTGTACAACTTAGGTGAAACTGTAAAGAAAATACCTATAAATAAAATTACATATACATCACCCAGCACGCCAAATGTGGACTGAAAAAACTGTCCTGCAAATACCTGCATCTTGCTCATAGATTCTGTTGAAGTTATTTTGTTAACAATTTTTGAGCCTATGGCAGAATTGTTCAATTGTGCTTTTGCATTATCAATTGTTTTGGGAAGCGTGTCTAATAGCTCGGCCAGCTGTGCTTGCACTTTTGCCCCAATTAACCAAAACAAGCTTGCCATGATGAGCAAGGTGCCTATGATGGAAATGGCTACGCAAATACCTTCTTTCCATTTTGTTTTTTGAAGAATTAAATTGCTCAACCCTCTAAAAAATATAGCGATGAGCGCCCCCGCCAAAACCAATAAAAAAACGCCGAATGTGGCTTTAAATATCAATAATACAATTATTATAAAAGCAACTATGCCCGTTGTAATCCATACTTTTTTTTGAAAAGTGGGATTGTTTTCTGAGTTTGTTTGATGATTATTTTCTTGCTGCATGCTGAAGTAATTATTGAATTACAAACTTACATTTATTTATTCCTATAAGTGTTCTCTGTGACAATTGCTCTTACTCTTTTTTGCATCGGACTTCTTTTTTTAGAATTGAAGACAAACTCAACATCTCGCGACCTTAAAAAACCATTCAAAAAAATATGGCCCATAAAAATATAAAGAGTTTTAAAAGAATCAGCGTGAAATTAAAACAGATGCTATTGACTCACATCAAAATAATATCATAAGAAGGAAAACTTCTTGGGATATTATTTTGAGCATTTTTTTTTACGCCTTACTGCTACAATACATTATTTCAAAAGCTCAGGAAAGTTTTTAATGGCTCTTTTATATCTGGGCACGGATACACCAGTTACATAGCTATCGTTGGGATGATGCACTATGTAATCTTGGTGATAATCTTCGGCGATGTAAAATTTATCAAAAGGAACAATTTCCACAGCGATGCCGTTATCATATTTGCCCGATTTTTCTAACTGCTGTATATAATTTTCAAGTTGCGTTTTTTGTTCATCATTATTGTAAAAAAAGATAGATCGATATTGTCTTCCTCTATCATTTCCTTGTCCGTTTACTTGCGTAATATCGCCCGAATTAAAATATACTTTCAGCAAATCTTCAAACGAAACTTCAGCGGCATTATAAGTTACTTCTACAGATTCTGCGTGCGAAGTTTGTCCGCTGCCTACTGATTCATACGTTGGATTAGTTTCTGTACCACCCGAGTATCCCGACACTACTTCTTTTACTCCTTTCACGGCTTCAAAAATTTCTTCTACACACCAAAAACAACCTTGGGCGAAAACGACAGTTTTTATTTCTTCGGGGCCTGCAAATTTCGCATCTTCTTTCGCTACAAATTTTAACGCATCTCCATTCATACAATATCGCAATCCTGTAGGCTGGGGGCCATCATTAAATACATGTCCCAAATGTCCGTCACACCTAGCACACACCACCTCGTCTCGTGACATTCCCATTGAATTATCAGCGCCGATGGTTATACTTTTAGAAGAGTAATTGTCAAAAAAACTGGGCCAGCCTGTTCCTGATTCAAATTTTGTATTCGCATTATACACAGGATTATCGCAACCGGCGCATAAATAAATTCCTTCTTTTTTGTTTTTATTAAAAGGGTGCGAGCCTGGGTTCTCTGTACCTTTTTCACGCAAAATTTCATATTGGTCATCAGTTAATTTTGATTTCCAATACGTATCGGGTTTATCAATTTTGGTAGTCCAAGTTGTATCGATAATTGTAGTTTCTGTTTTTTCCGAAGTAGCAGAACCGCCTGCTGCGTCAGCATTTTGTGCAAGATTGGAACAACCAAAAAGTAAGTGGCTGAAAGTTATTGAGATTAGTAGTATTTTATATTTTAGCATTGTTTTATTTTTATGTGAGATTTAATTAGACGACACGCGCTATCTTACTTACAATACAAGCTGTGTGTCAATATCTACGAATGTTGATTGGGTTTGGATTTTTTGAGCGACAATATAGCTTGGCGAACCGCATC
>JBBSPP010000448.1:0-2889 GCA_038258625.1 Chitinophagales bacterium | reverse complement strand
GAAAACCAAGGTCGTCATTTGGTTTTGCAATGTAACCGTCTAAACTTGTTGCGATGTATAAAATTACTTTTCTCTCTGTTGTCATTTTGTGTGTTATTTGTTGATCGGGATTGTCGTTATAGCCTGACCGCTAACGGATGGGTAAATGTAGAGTTGTGAGGAACGAGCAATTCTATATTTACCGTGTTGTGTTGAGTGTTTCTTTATTTCCAAAGGTAATAAAAAACACGTAGTCAATCCACAGCAAATAATTATGCATTTATAAAAAATCGAAAGACGACTATATGATATATTATGCTTGCATATGTAGCGTTTAGTCGGCTGGTCGAAAGATAACGTTTTGTAAAACTTATTTTTTCTTCTGACTTTGTCAGAAAAAGCTGCTAGCTTTATCCAAGTCTTTTAGACGTGCAAACGTCTTTGAAAGTAAACTTTCAGTACGATTCCTCGCAAAGTCTTGAAAATCATTTTTACTCCTCTAATTCCTTTCGATCGATTCTTTTATAAATTTTTTTGGCTGTGGGTTGATTCAACACAACACAAATATATGTAGAATACACCAACAAAACCCAAAAAACAACACCCCCCCAACCAAAACCAACAACACAAAGCCATACACCCACATTCAACCATAGTACATTTCGTATATAGAAAACATATTTTTTCCCCTATATTTACAATCCTATACACAAAATGTACTATGAATTTTGAGCAATATAATTTCATAATTGGCACCCACAAATCCAAAAAAGTTATTTGGATTCGATTTGAATATAATAAAGAACTGATTACAAAACTCCGCACCCGCTTTTCCTCCGCCAAATATTCCGCCACCACCAAAGCTTGGTACCTGCCAGATTTGCCTGCCGTGCGCACCCAGCTAGGCATCGACCAAAAATCCGTCCTCCAAAAATACCTCGCCAAAATTCCGCCCACCAATCAGCCCGCCCTCACCAACTTTTACAACCAGCTACACCTCAAGCAATACAGCCCCAACACCGTCAACACCTACATGGGCGAGCTTGCCCACCTGCTGAGCATACTCCGCACACACCCGCTAGACGACCTTAGCCCACAGCGCCTCAAAGACTATTTCCTCTACCTAGTACACACCCAAAAATTTAAAGAAGCCAAGCTCAACGGCAGCATCAACGCCATCAAATTTTACTTCGAGCAGGTGCTGCATCGCCCCCGTATGTTTTTTGATATACCGCGCCCCAAAAAACCATCCACCCTGCCCAAGCTACTAGGCAAGTCCGACATCAAAAAACTATTTGCCGTCTGCACCAACCCCAAGCACCTACTCATGCTACAGCTATGCTACGGCATGGGGCTGCGCCTCAGCGAAATTATCAACCTCAAAATACACCATATAGATAGCAGCCGCATGCAGGTAAGCATTGTTGGCGCTAAGGGCAAAAAAGACAGAATGACCAACCTACCCGAAACCATCCTAGAAAACCTGCGCCTTTATTACCAAAACTATAAACCCAAAGAGTGGCTTTTTGAAGGACAATACGGCGGACAATACTCGCGCAGCAGCGCCCAAAACGTATTTAAGCAAAACCTACAAAAAGCCAACATAAACAAGCGTATCGGTATACACGGCCTGCGCCACAGCTACGCAACCCACCTACTAGAAAGCGGCGCCGACCTGCGTTTTATACAAGAATTACTAGGACATAACTCCGTAAAAACCACTCAGATTTATACCCATGTAAGCAAGCGATCTACCAGCAACATCAAAAGCCCATTAGATAATTTGTAATGGAAAATTGAAAACTGTCAATTGATAACTATCACTTCCGCAGCATCACTTCCTGGAGACAATCGCGCTCTTTATTTATAGCTATTATTTTTTCTTCTAGTTCCGCTATTTTTAGCGCGTGGGCAGTTTCGGGTTTGCTGGGTTGGGCGGGCGCAACGCCCTAAGGGTTTGCAACTACGATTCCAAATAGTGAGTGATTATTGAAAAAAAATAATAGGGGGGCATTTGTCATAAGTATTTTCTACTTACAACTATCTACTCCTTCCGCACTTTCACCGTTTCCATAAGCTCACCATCTACAAAATATTGCACAAAGTATAGTCCATTCGCTAATGTGCTAATGTCAATTTCGGCATGGTTTGCGCCGCTGTTGCTTTTTGTGTTTAGCTTATGAATTATGCGCCCCGTTATATCTATCAATGTAAGTTGGCAAGCTTTGGTATCGGAAAGCACAAAGTCAATATTTATAATATCGCTGCTGGGGTTGGGGTATATAACCATTGGCTCGGTGCCATTTTTGCTCCTATAAATGCTTACCACCTTGCTCATTTTTTCGGCACCGTTTAACCATTTCATTTTTATACGGTAATATAGTTTGGCAGCGGCAATGTCATAATCGACATACCGATAAGCAGTTTGCCCCTGGTTATTTCCTTTTGAAGGTTGTTCATCTATTTTATAAAAATGAAAAGCGTCTGTGCTTTTTAATATTTCAAAAGCGCTTACATCTTGTTCAAAATTTGTGATCCATTCAAGATTATTGTTGATGTCCAATTTTTGTGCAAACAATTCTATATCAGCAATTCCCAAGGCAAAAATACAGGGAAACACAGTAAGATTGTACACCTTGGCCGTATCGGCACAGCCATTGGCGCCGATTACAATAACGGTGAGGGTATGATTGCCGGGCGTGAGTGTATTGAGTGGCAGGGTTACGCCACTGCCGAGAGATGTTATTAGGTTGGGGTGTTCGTACCAATTGATGCTAGTGTATCCACTCAGGTCGTTGCCAAAATTGGGCAGCGGAATGCTGATACTGGCGGTGTCGCAAATATTATCGCAGCCCAAGGGGAACAAACTGAGGTCTGGGCTTTCATCAATATTTTGAAACGAAATATTGG
>JBBSPP010000447.1:0-2899 GCA_038258625.1 Chitinophagales bacterium | reverse complement strand
CTGCTACTACCGCAGAACAATCCTTCCATGCGCGCGAGGTCGCGGCCACAAAGAATGGCATCTTTATCATTGACGGTTATCATACGGTCAATGAGATTTGCATCATAATTATCAGGTATAAAATCTTCGCCCGCACCCTCTACGGCATATACTTCGGCTAGGCTTTCGTCCACTTCGCCCGTATCGAGCCAATGTTTGAGAATGCTGCCTTTGGGGTCGGCGGCTATGGCTTGCACCTTGGGGTTTTGCTCTTTGAAATACTGACTAGCCCCTACCAGCGTGCCGCCCGTGCCTGTGGCTACTACATAATGCGTTATTTTCCCTTCGGTTTGCGACCACAGCTCGGGGCCGGTGGTGAGGTAATGCGCCTCTCTGTTTGCCAGATTATTATATTGGTCGGGCAGCCAACCATCACGCTCTTTGGCAATGCGCGCGGCTACTTTGTAATAACTACGCTCATCATCGGCAGGAACATCGGTAGGGCACACATGAACCTCGGCGCCCATGGCTCTAAGTATATCCACTTTTTCTTGGCTCATTTTGCTTGCCATGGTGAATACACATTTATAACCCATTTGGCTAGCGGCTAGCGCAAGACCCATGCCGGTATTACCACTGGTACATTCTACTATGGTGCCGCCGGGTTTTAATAGGCCTTTGCCTTCGGCATCTTTTATAAGGTGCACGGCAAGGCGGTCTTTGATACTATTGCCTGGGTTAAAATACTCTACCTTAGCATACACAGGGCAGGGCATATCTTTTACTATATGATTTAATTTTACCAAAGGCGTATTGCCTATGGTACCTAAAATATTATCGTGGACGTTTTTGCTTGCATTCATAATGGGTGCGAATTTAGTATTTAGTAGTAAGTAGTAAGTCGTAAGTCGTAAGTCTTTTTTTGGTTGCCTGTGTTTTTTTCACCACATAGGCACAAAGGTTGCATAAGGTTCACTAAGAGTAAGTTGTTTAGGTTAAAAAGTTTTCAGTATTGAAAGATTAACCCATGCTATTTATTATTACATCAGTATAAGTTCTCTTAGTTAAGTTAACCTCCATTCTAAAGTAACATTTACCTCCATCTAGCACTCCCTGTGTAGGTTTATGATATTTACAAGCGTAATAAATCTTTACAATTTTATTCTTATTGTCATCAATAAAACCTCCTAATGTGCGTTGCTCATATTCTTTCAAAATAATTTTATCCTCCCAATTCAAATTAAAATCATTGACACTCAACTGAATTAAAGAATCAACTATTTTTTCTTCGGCTTTGGTTATAGAAAATCGGTTATATTTTTTTGGATTGCCATCTTCATCCTCAGTGTAGTAAAAAAGGGTGTCCTCTAAAGATTTTTTCGGTTTACTTTTTTCTATAGTTTCATTAATAGTTCTTTCGCGGTTCAAAGCATCATGTTGAACTCCTTTAGCAAAGTCATAATAATGGTACCAATAAGAAAAAATTGCAATAGCTAGAAAAATTATTATTGAAACTAAAATTTTTAAACTCTTATTCATGGTTGCTTTTTTCTAAAAAGATTAAAGTTCGCCAAAGATGCTGAATAATCCAAGCTGCGCAAGGATTTTCAGCATGACAGCACTATAAAATCCCCTACTCAATCCGCACCCGATACACTACTTCCTTCTCGCTGCTCACATTTCTCAGCGTAAAAAACGTTGCCTGAATATCCGGGTTAAAGCCGAGGTCGGGGCCGGCTAGTTTGGTGAGCTTTTTGTGGCTTGGTACGGTAATAAATATTAACTCGCCACTTTCGTCGGCGGGGCCGCCGTCAATGTGCTGGCTAAAATATACTTGCATGTCTGCCTCGCCGTCGTTTTGGAGGATGATGCTGGTATCGGCGGTGATGCTGTACAGCTCGCGGGTCTTGGTTTCGCTGGCTTTTAGCTTGCCGTTGCGGCTTTGGGCGGTGCTGCTGCTGTGGTATATAATGTAGTCGTTGTGCTTGGCTTCATTTAGTATTTTTTGGCAATGTCGTCGATCTAAGTGAGGTCTTTGGAAAGGGCGTTAGCATCTACTGCGCTTATGACAAAAAATTGTAAGCATTGGAATTCTTTTTTACTATTAAATTAGAAGCTTTATTAAAAAGAGAAGGAGAATTCTATTAATTATTAAAAAAAGCAGATTTAGGCAGCATTTTTTTCAAATAGGCACGCGGATTAGATATTTGTATGCCATTTTCCAATAAAAAAAAGCGTTTCTCATGGTGAGGAACGCTTTTTTTATTTCCAGTTTGGGTGATTAATACTTTGCTGAAAAACAACCGCGGCGATTGCTAAATAATTTGTAGGTGATGGATAGATTGCTTATGATGTACCAATCGTCGTTTTCAGGATTGCCACGTACGCCGCCCACCACGGTGTTTTCGTTGGCACCGCCTACTATTTCGTCGCCTCGGTAAGATAAATCGGCCGCTACATTACCGTTGGAAAGCCGTATGGCATTGGGATTGGCGTAGGTAGTGCTTACATCATCGAGGTAATCGGTAAATGTTTTTCTCCAACCAATTTCAAGGGCAATAATAACATTTGGTTCCAACTGAAATTTGATACCGCCGCCCACGGGGATAGAAATTTGGGTAAGTTCGTAAGAAGATCGGTTGCTGCCAAACACATCCTGCCCCTCGGTGCCAAGGTCATTTAGGTCATACCAGTTTCCTTTGTAACGTGCTTCGGGGTTGAATTTGAACAGGGCAACACCACCAAAAATATAGGGTGCTACTTTGTGATACGTTCTGCCCTCTTTGTTTTTTCGGTGGTCACCAAAGTGCCAAAAATTAAATTCGCCAATCAACGCCATTTCGATAATGCGCGAGCGGAAACTAAGATTGCGCGCTATCAAATCAGCCCGGTCGGTACGATTATCATCGCCCGAGATGGT
>JBBSPP010000446.1:0-2901 GCA_038258625.1 Chitinophagales bacterium | reverse complement strand
TAAATAACTACTTCACCACCTTTCAGTCGTTCTACTTTTTTTGCGTCAATATCAACGCATATTACTTGATTACCACTTTGTACTGCTTATGTTCTTTTAGCAGTTTGCCAATTTGCTCCGCTACGCCCAAAACGTAGCTCAAATCTGCGCTACCATCTTCGCCGGGCGGTGTAGGCAAAGCCAAAAAAATCAAATCACTTTTTTCAACGGCACTTTTTAAATCGGTGGTAAAATTTAAGCGACCACCTTCTTGATTTCGCTGAAATAAAACATCTAAGCCTGGCTCGTAAATAACTACTTCACCACCTTTCAGTCGTTCTACTTTTTTTGCGTCAATATCAACGCATATTACTTGATTACCACTTTCGGCAAAACAGGTCCCTGATACTAGGCCCACATAGCCCGTGCCTACAATTGCAATATTCATGTTTAGTTATTATTTACAACTTCTAAAAAATTATTTATTATATACTCCTGCACATCGTCTTTCATTTCGGTATGTATAGGCAATGAAATTACGCGCTCGGTCAACCAATCTGTAACTTCCAAATCCGCCTTATTCCCGCCAAATGCATCAAACATCTTTTGACGGTGAGCAGGAATTGGGTAATAAATCATAGCTGGTACGCCGCGCTCTTCCAATTGTTTTACAACTTCATTACGGTTTACACCCTCTAACACCAACGTATATTGATGATATACATGATGCGAATTTTCGCGGCGTTTTGGTGTGATAATTTTTTCATTCGTTGCAAAAGCCGCATCATATTTATCGGCCACGGCACGCCGAGCGTTGCAATAATTGTCAAGCTCTTTTAATTTTACACCCAACACAGCGGCCTGAATGCTATCCAAGCGAGAATTACAGCCCACTATATCATGCACGTATCGCACGCTTTGACCATGATTGGCAATCTTTCTAATTTTATTTGCAAGTGCATCATCATTGGTAAAAATTGCCCCACCATCACCATAACAACCTAAATTTTTTGAAGGAAAAAAAGAAGTCGTTCCAATATCACCCATGGTTCCGTTGGCTTTTTTAGTGCCATCTTTCATTATATAATGCCCACCAATTGCCTGTGCGTTATCTTCTATCACAGGGATATTATGTTTTTTGGCAATGGCCAAAATCTCATCCATCGGCGCGCTTTGTCCGTATAAATGTACCGGCACAATTGCTTTTGTTTTTTCGGTAATTAAGGATTCCATGTGCGCCGCATCCATGCAAAAAGTTTCTTTATCAACCTCGCAAAACACGGGCGTTAACCTCAATAATCCTACCACTTCAACGGTTGCGATGTAAGTAAACGATGGTGTAATCACTTCATCGCCCGGTTTTAAATCCAAGGCCATCAGTGCAATTTGCAAAGCATCAGTTCCGTTGGCACAGGGTATTACGTGATTTACATCCAAGTATTTTTCCAAGTCTTCGCCAAAGCTTTTCACCGCTGGTCCGTTTATAAAAGCTGTATTATCAATCACCTCTTTTATAGCCGCATCAACCGCCGGCTTAATTTTTTTGTACTGACTTTTTAGGTCAACCATCTGAATGTTTTGCATTCGTAATTTTATTTATTTTATATTGAAAATAATTCTTAAAACCTAACAGGTTTCTACATTTTAGATATCCACCGCCTCGCCATAAGCTGCGGCCGTTGCTTCTTTCACACCTTCGCTCATAGTAGGGTGTGGGTGCACAGAGTTTAATACTTCTTGATAAGTGGTTTCCAATGTTCGGCCCAAAACAGTTTCTGCAATCATATCTGTTACGCCATTGCCAATCATGTGTGTACCGAGCCACTCGCCGTATTTTGCATCGTAAATCACTTTTACAAAACCAGCTGTATCGCCGCTGGCCGCAGCTTTACCGCTCGCTATAAAAGGAAATTTACCCACTTTTAATTCATAACCCGCTTCCTTGGCCTGCGCTTCGGTATAACCAACTGAGGCAATTTCGGGGTGGCAATAGGTGCAGCCTGGAATATTTCCGTAATCGATTGGTGTAGGTTTGTGTGTTGATTTTTTTTCCATGTAGGCAATATTTTCGGCACAAAGAATTGCCTCTTTACTTGCTACGTGCGCCAAGGCTTGGTCAGGCCGCACATCGCCAATGGCGTAGATCCCCGGAATGTTCGTAGCACAAAATTCATCTGTAACTATTTTCCCTTTTTCTGTTTTTACACCTACGGCTTCCAAACCAATATTTTCGATATTAGAAACCACACCTACTGCGCTCAATAATATATCAGCTTCCAAAATTTCTTCTCCCTTTGCCGTTTTTACTGTGGCTTTTACACCTTCGCCGCTCGTATCAACTTTTTCTACGCTGCTGTCAGTCATTATTTTTATACCACGCTTTCTAAATTGTTTGCTCAGCTCGCGCGAAATTTCTTCGTCTTCTACGGGCACAATTCTGGGCATAAATTCTACAATGGTAACTTCCGTACCTACGCTATTATAAAAATCGGCAAACTCTACGCCTATCGCTCCGCTGCCAACAACTATCATTGTTTTGGGTTGCTTGGGCAATACCATTGCCTCACGATAGCCAATTACTTTTTGATCATCCATAGGCAAATTAGGCAGTTCGCGCGCGCGGCCACCCGTGGCTACAATTATATGTTTGGCCTCGTACATGGTGGCTTTTCCGTCGGTGCCGGTAACTTCTACTTGGCCTTTGGCTTTTATTTTTCCGTAGCCCATTACTACGTCAATCTTATTTTTTTTCATCAAAAATTGCACACCCTTGCTCATATTATCTGCCACGCCTCGGCTACGTTTTATCATGCCCGGGAAGTCGGCTTTAGGATTTTCGACAATTACGCCATAGTTGGCAGCGTGCTTGGCGTACTCAAATACCTGCGCACTTTTTAGCAATGCTTTAGTAGGAATACAACC
>JBBSPP010000445.1:0-2901 GCA_038258625.1 Chitinophagales bacterium | reverse complement strand
GAAGAAAAACTGCGAGAAAAAATATCCAACCTCTATATTAATTTTTGCACCCTAGAAAGCAAACCAAACAGTACGCAGCTAGAGGCCATCCCCGATGTGAAAAACGAGATGAACAAACTACGCACCCAAGTAGAAAAATTGGTAAATAAAAATAGCGACCGCCTGAAAGTAGATTATTAGTGAAATTAATAAATTAGTTTTTCTATCTTGCCTGCTCTTTAAAAACAAATTGTATGTACAAAAAAGTTGTCCTTGTTATCCGAATTGTAGTTGGCGCGGCCATGGTGATCTTTGGCGCCAATAAAATTTTTAGTTTCTCGGAACCCAAACCACAAGATAATATGGGCGAAGAAATGAAGGTACTTATGGATATTCTTCACTCGCCATTTATGGTAGTAATAGGTATGCTCGAATTGTTGGGCGGTATCAGCTTGTTGATAGGAAAATATGTACCGTTGGCAATTACAATTTTAATAGCTATCATGCTCAATGCGTTCATGCTACATATTTTTTATGACCCTAAAAACTTTTTGTTCTCATTGATGTTTTTAATACTGTGTTTTGTATTAGGTTATGCTTACAAAGACAGATTCAAGTCGCTGTTGAGCGCGTAAATATTTTTGATAAAAAGATAAACTTCCAACGGCTATTTGCCAAATGGCACTAGTCTTTGGAATTTTTTTTATGGAATGTTTCTAATCAAAACTCTGATTACTCCGTTGCGCCATCTCGCGCATTTTGTCATAATCTTCAATGGCTAGGTCATTATAAAAAAAATGGACGGGGTCAATTTTATCACCTTTTCGTTCAATTTCATAATGTAAATGCGGCCCCGTGCTTTTGCCTGTACTGCCCACGTATCCAATTACTTCGCCGCGCTTTACGGTGCCAGATGATTTTTTTATTTTCACCATGTGCGCGTAATGCGTGCGGTAGCCGTAGCCATGTGTTATCCAAATATGATTGCCGTAGCCGCCGTGATTATATCCCGCTTCGGTAATGGTGCCATCGCCCGTTGCATAGATAGGTGTGCCTTGTGGCGCGGTAAAATCTAGCCCAGCATGGAATTTTTTTATTTTATAAATTGGGTCAATCCTGTAGCCAAAACCCGATGCAATGCGCTTCAACGATTTATTGGACACTGGCTGGATTGATGGAATGCTCGCGAGCATACTTTCTTTATTTCCGATGAGGGTGAGGAGGCTATCGTACGAAGTATTTTGCTGTTCAATTTGTTTTTTTACGAAGGCCATCTTTTGATTTATCGATGCTAAAATTTCGGTGTTGGATGCATCAAAAAGTTTTTTATCAGTTTCTTCTTTTTTCTCAAAAGCTAGTTCGGGGATCGGATCGGTTTCAAAAATGACTCGGTAAATTTCATTGTCGCGCTGACGCAGTTCGGATAGTTTTTCTTGGGTTTGTCGTAGGTTTTTTCTTAGGGCGGTATAATTATTTTTTAGCTCCGCCACATCCGCTTGCATTCTTTTTTCGCGCGGCGATCCTATATATTTAAATGCCAACGCTACCACAATCCAGGCTGCCACAGCTACGGCACTGGCAAAGCCCAGCACACGAAAAATTTTTGTACTCACACTTACTTTGTGCGGCTCAAATTGCTGGCTTTCTTTGCTATAAATGTATTTTACTTTCTTGCTCAATTTGGCTTTAAAAGTAATGGGTATTTTTTTAACAAGTAAATGGCTCGGAGTAAAATGTTGCACAAGATATTTTTAGAGCAGCATAATTTTAGAGCAAAAAAAACCTGACAGGTCTATTTACAAGACGTCCATAGACCTGTCAGGTTTCTCCGAATATTCTCCTATTTTTGCTCCCCAATATTTACAACATATTTATGCTTACCGCCAACGAAATACGCCAGAAATTTTTAGAATTTTTTGAATCTAAAAAACATAAAATTGTGCCTAGCGCACCAATTGTACTTAAAGATGACCCTACCCTAATGTTTACCAATGCGGGTATGGTACAGTTCAAAGATTATTTTTTGGGTAATAAAACCGCCGAATATAAGCGCGTGGTAGATACCCAAAAATGCCTGCGCGTAAGTGGAAAACATAACGACCTAGAAGAAGTGGGTGTGGATCACTACCACCACACGATGTTTGAAATGCTAGGCAACTGGAGCTTTGGAGAGTATTTTAAAACCGAGGCCATTGCCTGGAGTTGGGAATTTTTAACCGAAGTTTTGGGCTTGGAAAAAGATAGATTGTACGCCAGCGTTTTTGAGGGCGACGAAGAAGATGGTATTCCACCTAGCGAACTTGCATTAAAAGAATGGCAGAAAATTTTGCCGCAAGAGCAAATTGTTTTTGGGAATAAAAAAGATAATTTTTGGGAAATGGGCGAAACCGGCCCATGTGGTCCGTGCAGCGAAATTCATATAGACATGCGCAGTGATGCGGACAGAAAAGAAATTGCGGGGCGCGAATTGGTAAACCAAGATCATGAAGAAGTGATCGAAATTTGGAACAACGTATTTATACAATACAACCGAAAAAAAGATAGAAGCCTAGAACCACTCCCCGCCAAACACGTGGACACGGGCATGGGATTGGAGCGATTGGTGCGCGCCATGCAAGGTAAAAAATCAAACTACGACACCGATTTGTTTACGCCCTACATTCAAAAACGGAGACGCTTACACATAAAAAATACAAACAATCGCCGAGTAAAGAGGACATTGCTTTTCGGGTCATTGCCGATCACATCCGGGCCATCTGTTTTACCATTGCTGACGGGCAAATGCCTAGCAATACAGGGGCGGGCTATGTAGTACGCCGCATTTTGCGCCGAGCGGTGCGGTATTATTATTCGTATTTGGATTATAAAAAACCATTGCTTCACGAGCTGGTGCCCATACTTGCTGATAATTTTAAAGACGTT
>JBBSPP010000444.1:0-2906 GCA_038258625.1 Chitinophagales bacterium | reverse complement strand
TGGAACCGTTGATCTTACAAGTTCGGATTTGGAAATGACCGTGGACGGCAGCGACAACCAATTGGTGGGCATTCGCTTTTCGTTTTTGGATATTCCACCTGGGGCAACTATTATTAAAGCGTACATCCAATTTACCACGCAAGGCAAAACGCCCGTGAATGGAGACGTTTTTATTTTTGCAGAAAATAGCACAAACCCACCCACATTTAGCAGCACGACCAACAATATTTCATTGCGCACCTTGGGTACAGATTCTGTAATTTGGCCTGGCAATACAAACGCATCTTGGAGCACTTCGAGCAATGCAAATGCCGAGCAACGCACGCCCAATATTGCTTCAGTTTTGCAACCAATTTTAAGTTCTGCTTCCTGGTCTTCTGGCAATCCGATGGTGATTATTATTAAAGGAAACGGTGTACGCAATGCACGTTCATATAATGGACAGGCCAACGAAGCTGCTCAACTTATTATAGAATATAGTAGTCCGCTTATACCCAGCGTGCCCGCCACACTTTTGCCCATTGCAAAAAACAGTATGTGGAAATTTTTAGACAATGGCATTGACCAAGGCACGGCATGGAGCGCTAGTAGTTTTAATGATAATACGTGGAGCATCGGCACGGGCAAATTTGGCTATTCAGATAACGCAGTTACTACTTTAAATTTTGGCCCATCAGCTACTAATAAATATCCCACTTACTATTTCAGAAAAGAATTTATAATCCCCGATGTAAATAATGTGGCAGACTCGCTTGACATTTCAGTACTGCGCGACGATGGCGCGGTGATATATATAAATGGCATCGAAGTGGTGCGCGATAACATGCCCACCGGTGCAATTTCCTACACCACCTTGGCAAGCTCAAACATTAGCGGTACGGATGAAACTACGTTTTACAATTTCAGAGTTTCTTCCAATATGTTGGTAAGCGGTACAAATATTATTGCGGTAGAGCTTCATCAAGATGCTATTACAAGTTCTGATTTGGCATTTGATTTAGAACTAAAAGAAAAACCCTTTTTAGCAACTACAAATTACCCAGTAGCGCAAAATAGTTCGTGGAGATACTTAGACGATGGCACTGACCAAGATACTGCTTGGCGCGCGCCAGCTTTTGCTGATGGCTCATGGAATTTTGGACCAGGAAAATTGGGCTACAGCGATAACCCAAATACAACTTTAGGTTTTGGTCCAAATTCGGGCAACAAATACATTACCTATTATTTCAGAAAAAAAATAAACATTGCCAACCTCGCAGCTTTAACTGATACTGTGCAGCTTGGTTTATTGCGTGACGATGCTGCTGTAATTTATGTAAACGGAACAGAAGTTTTGCGCGATAATATGCCGGCTGGTGCTTTTAATTATTTAACCTTTTCATCTACCATAACTGATGGTGCCGACGAGTCAACTTACTTTCATTTTTTGTTGCCAAAAACAATTTTTAACCAAGGAGTAAACACGATTGCTGTAGAAATTCATCAGCGTGATGGTACAAGTTCTGATATGAATTTTGATATGAGTATTCAGAATTACGTAGCGCCTCCACCGCCACCCGCACCGCTTGTGTGCGATACCTTAGCGCCCAATCATATTTCAAATTTTGTATCAGTACAACCTACTGCTCAAAATCAATTGCTCAATATTCCTAGCACACACACCTTCCAAATGATTGTACAATCGGGCGACCCTTACACAAATATTGCTGACGGAAATACAAAAGGACTTTTTGATTTCACGGGTTATGTGCCTATTGCTGGTAGTAGCACAAATGGGTATCTTTCTGTCAATCATGAGTTGGGTTCGTTTCCTGCGGCGGGTGTTTCCATGCTAAATATTTCGTACGATTCTACTTCTCAACTTTGGAGTGTACAGTCAAATAATCCCGTTGATTTTGGCCCTGTTTTTGGTACAGGACGAAACTGCTCAGGTGGCGTTACACCATGGAATACAATTATCACTGCCGAAGAAATTTTGCCAACTACAGATGCAAACTCAGATGGCTATATTGACGTTGGTTGGTTGGTAGAAATTGACCCTGCAACGCATGCTGTAGTTGATCATGACAATGATGCAACGCCCGATAAACTATGGAAAGCTGGCCGCATGTCGCACGAAAATGCATGTTTCAATTTTGACAATAAAACCATGTATTATGGAAATGATGAAAACCCTGGATACCTCTATAAATTTGTGGCAGACACAGCAGCCAAGCTTGGCACAGGAAGTTTGTTTGCGCTAAAATTAGACGGTGCAGTCGGCACTGCCACAACTGGAACTTGGTTGTCAATCCCAAACAGTACGCCTACAGAATGTAACAACGTACGAACAGCGGCTGCAAGTTTGGGCGCTTCAAATTTTGTAAACATCGAAGACGCAGAAGTCAGTCCTTTAGATAGCATGATTTATTTTACATCAAAATCTAGCGGGCGTGTTTATCGTTTTAAAGATAACGGAACTACGGTTTCGAATTGCGAAATTTTTGTAGGAAATTCTTCGATGTCTTATGCCATAAATTATGGTGCAGCCACCGCCAACGAAACGTGGGGCGGAGGAAACGATAACCTCACATTTGACGATAAAGGAAATTTATACGTGCTGCAAGATGGTGGCCGTAATCATATTTGGATGGTAAAACCGTGCCACACCCAAGCGAGCCCACAAGTAGAATTGTTTGCTGTAACGCCCGCCGGTTGCGAGCCAACGGGCATGACATTTTCGCCCGATTATAAATTTATGTTCGTGTCTATGCAACATCCAAGTTCGTCAAACTCAACCGTTATGATTGACGCGGCTAACAACGCCGAAACGTTCAATAAAGAATCAGCGATTGTAATCGCACGCAAAGAATTTTTGGGTGTGAATATTCCACTGCCTATTTCGTTTATATCTTTTGATGCTACCT
>JBBSPP010000443.1:0-2909 GCA_038258625.1 Chitinophagales bacterium | reverse complement strand
TTAGTCCCAACCCGGTAAATGTTGGGGAGGCTTTCACTATAAAAATTGATGAAACTCAAAATGGCGTTTTCACACTTTATGATTTGTCTGGGCGCATTATAAAAACACGGCCAATTATAAATGGAGAAAAAATAGTACCCACTGTTACGGAAGGTATATACTTATGGAATATTTCTTTGAAAGATGGTAGCCGTAAAAAGGGAAAGTTGATTATAAAATAATTATTGGTCAGATGCCGTAAGTAAAGATTTCCAAGATTTTAATGCAAAAGTTATATTTTCTGCTTTGATGCAATCTGATTATACAGTTGGGCTGAGAAGGAAAATTACCTTTCACAACAATTAGCACTTGGAATGCACTTTTCACATTTCGCTATTCATTTTTTACTAAATGCTATTCACCATTCATTATTAGTTATTCCCTATTCGTTATTCATAATTGGTTACTTTCGCGCCTCGTAATATTTTTTTAGCATGAAACGCATTAATCAATACAAAAAACTTTTTAACGTAAGTCCTAGCACCGATTTAAAGGCATTAAAAACTACTTATCGCAATTTGGTAAAAGAGTGGCACCCCGATAAATTTCAGGAGGGCGATCCGCTGCATGAAGAAGCGCAGTTAAAAGGTAAAGAAATTATTGACGGCTATCATTTTTTGGTGAGCATTGCCAAAGAAACTAAAGAAGCAAACGAAAAAGAATATTTGGCAACGATAGAAACTGGAATAGACGATTTTAAGCATAAAGGAATGGTGCTCGAAATTACTTACATGAACGGCGCTACTTATGAGTATTTTGGTATTGCAAAAAATGCTTATTTAAAATTCCTGAATGCTGATAAACAATTACGATTTGCCAAGCGAAATGTTTGTCATTCGTACACTTACCGACGTATGAAAAAAGCGCATGAAGAAGAAAAGGCAGCCATATAGGCTATTGCAGCGCTGCCGAGCCAAACAATACACTAAAATCTTCGCACCAAATAATTACATTTTTGTTATTGGCAACTTCACTGCTTACATCAAAAGTGTATTCAAAATTTCCATTTACTGCTTTTAGCGCACCCAACGGAATTGCTGAACTTGTGTTCTTGCGTAGCGATAGATACACGCGCAAATCGGGTCCGTTATCAGTTTTAAAATTTTCAAATCGTAATGTGTATTTGCTTTCATTTTTATATAGCTCCACTGTGCCTGAAGTTGGATGAACTTCGCTCTGAAAATTACCTTGAGCAATCAACGAATCAGATGCCGATGGCATAAAATTTGAATCAATTAGGTCGGGCGTATTATTTTCTTTTTTACAAGAAGTGATTGAAAGTGCTGCTGCTAAAAATAAAATTGCGAATCGTTTCATGATGTAACTGACGAGTGCTTTTTTGTCTTATTACACGTATGTTTTTTTAGGATATAAAAATGACGTCACTTTTTTATGGCCGGGGTTTTGTCTATACCTATTTTACTTACAATAATGCCCACTATCATAGCCACGGCGAAAGACGGTGCCAGCACATCCAGCTTTTGAAAGTAAATGCCTACACCATCTAAATTTTGAAAATAAAATTTGAATAAAGGCACACAAAGAAAACCAGAAATCATAGAGGCAATCGCGCCTTTTTCTGTATAGCCTTTCCAAAAAAGTGTAAGAATAATTACAGGGCAAAAAGTAGCCGCTATGCCCGACCAACCAAAAATAATCGTCCAAAAAATTTGCCTATCCGGCGAAAGAATTGCGGTTGCCATTGCCAAACCAAGCGCTATCAGTGCCATACCCAAAGTTACCCACCGAGAAATTTTTGTAAGGTCTTCATCTTTCAAATCAGGCCTGAAAATCTTTTGATAAAAATCCCTTGTAATAGCGCTTGATGCCAAAACCAACAGCGAATCAATTGTACTCATAATAGCCGAAAGAACAATGGCCACATAAATTGCAACGAGGATGTTTGGCAAAAAGTTTTCGGTCATAAGCTTTAGTACATCAGTAGCTCCAGTACCAAAAACTGCTTCGGGATCTTGACCCGCATCTGTAAAAATAATGCGAGCTAAAATACCAATGGTAACAGCCGCTGCATCGGTAAGTAATGTGAAACCTATAGCCACCCATTTGCCGCTATCAATTTCTTTTTCGCTCTTGATACTCATGAAACGCACATACACCTGCGGGGAACCCAAAAAGCCTAAACCTATCATAGCAAAGCCGAGCATGGTAAAAATATTGAGCCAGACGTCGGAATTGCCACCCCAAATATTGACTAGCGCAGGGTCGATACGTTGTAGCCCGTCTATAATTCCTTGACCTTTATCCATATAAAAATAAACGACAATGGGCAATAGTACCAATCCAAAAAACATCAATAACCCCTGAAAAAAATCTGACCAAACCACCGCCACAAATCCGCCAATGAAAATATAAACCAGCACAATAGAAAAGCCCAGTATTGCACCCCAGAAGTAATTCATGCCGAGCAGTGATTCAAAAGCGATGCCCGTAGCATCAATCTGCGAACTCACATAGATAATTACAAAAACGGAAAGCACAGATGCTGCTATAATCCGTAGCGTATGCGTGGTGGTTTTAAAATGTGATTGTAAATAATCGGGGATCGTAATCGATTGATATTCGTCTGATTTTCGTTTAAACTTTTTGGCCATCAGCCACCAAGATACAGCTACGCCTAGCACTTCGCCCAACACAACCCAATAAGCAGATAGCCCCGCTAGTGCGCCCATGCCGGTTAATCCTATGAGCAACCAACCGCTCTCGCCAGTAGCTCTTGCCGAAAAAGCAATTGCCCAAAAACCTAAATTTTTTCCGCCAACGTAGTAATCGCTCATGCTTTTTATACGGCGCGAGGCAACGATGCCAATTAAAAAAAGGATGGCTACATACAGGGCGAGGACGATTATTTT
>JBBSPP010000442.1:0-2916 GCA_038258625.1 Chitinophagales bacterium | reverse complement strand
GAAGGTGTGCCAGGTGTGGCAAAAACGCTTACCGCAAAACTGCTAGCGCGCTGCATTGACGTAGATTTTTCGCGCATACAATTCACGCCCGATTTGATGCCGAGCGATGTAATTGGTACCAATATTTATAATCCTAAAACCACCGACTTTGAATTTAGAAAAGGCCCAGTTTTTGGTAATATAATTTTGATTGACGAAATTAATCGCGCACCAGCCAAAACGCAAGCGGCCCTTTTTGAAGTGATGGAGGAACGTACAATTACCATTGATGGTGTGGCCCACATTTTAGAAAATCCCTTCATGGTTATTGCCACCCAAAATCCGGTGGAGCATGAAGGAACATATCAATTACCGGAGGCGCAGTTAGATAGGTTTGCTTTTAAAATTACGGTGCATTACCCCGAGCTTGATGACGAAATAGAAATACTACGAAGGCATCAAAACAATACAACCATGCACGAATTATTGAGCCAAGTGCAGGCCGTGATAAGCCGTGAACAATTAAAAAACTTACGTGATTTGGTGCGCGGCATAACCGTTGACGAAAATATTATGAAATACATTGCGCAAATTATTCATGCCACGCGCGATAATCATGATTTGTTTTTGGGCGCTTCGCCGCGTGCATCGGTTACCTTATTAAATACTTCAAAAGCATTGGCTACACTGCGCGGTCGTGATTTTGTAACACCAGATGACGTGGTGTTTTTAGCACCTTCGGTATTGCGCCATCGTGTGCAACTAACGCCCGAAAAAGAAATGGAAGGCGCCACGGTGGAAGATGTAGTTGAGCAAATTATAAAAGATATAGAAGTGCCTCGTTAAGCAGTGAAAGAAAAATCATACATAAAAGATTTGTACCTCCGCCCACGGCTATTTATGCTGTTGGGCATCATTGCGTTGCTATATATTTTGTCCATGCAGTTGCTTGTGCTATTTATCGTGGCTCACCTTTTTTTATTAACCACCATCCTATTTTTTGTACTGGAGTATGCCATACTTTTTTTTACAAAAAAACAAATTTTTATACTGCGCTCTATGGCAGATGTGCTGAGTAATACAGACGAGAATAAAATTGCTGTCGATTTGATGAGCGAATTTTCGTTTACCTTGCAAATCAATTTATTAGATGAAATTCCGATACAATTTCAAGAACGGAAATTTAATATAACTGGAAAACTAAACGCGAAAGAAGAAAAAACAATTCGGTATTTATTGCGCCCTACTACTCGTGGCGAATATTTTTTTGGCAAAACACATTTGTATGCACGCACAACGATTGGATTGTTGCAACGTCGATTTAGCACTGACGATGATTATATGGTCAAAGTGTATCCCTCGTATCTCAAGCTTAAGCAATATTCTATACGAGGCGTGATCGCGCGCGATCAACTGTCTGGTAGTGTAAAAGTGCGGCGGGGCATGAGTACAGAGTTTGACCAAATAAAAGATTACGTGCGCGGCGATGATGTGCGCACCATAAATTGGAAGGCGAGTGCAAGGCGCAGTCAGCTGATGGTAAACACCTATATGGACGAACGGAGCCAACAGGTTTTTTGTTTGATAGATAAAAGCAGGTTGATGAAAATGCCTTTTGAAGGAGTGAGTTTGCTGGATTATTCTATAAATACTACGTTGATGTTTTCGTATTTGGCTATTCAAAAGAATGATAAAGTGGGCTTAATAACATTTAGCAATCAGGTGAATGATGTCATGAAAGCATCGAAAAGTAAAAAACAATTTAGCGCAATTGTGGAACGGTTGTATAATCAACAAACCGACTTTTTAGAAAGTGATTATGGTGCGCTTCAACTTGCCGTAAAGCGTGATGTTGGGCAACGAAGTTTGCTCTTACTTTTTACAAATTTTGAAACTTATGTGGGCTTTGAAAGAAAGCTACCATACTTCAAAATGCTAAACAAAAAACATTTACTCTGCGTTGTGCTTTTTGAAAATACCGAGTTGAAAAACATCCATGAAGAACGTGGAAATAACTTGGAAGATATTTATATAAAAACGATGGCTGATAAATATAACTATGAGAAAAAAATGATGCTGAAAGAGTTACGCAAAAATGGCATCCTGAGTATTTACAGCGCACCGAGCGACCTTTCGGTAAATGTGGTGAATAAGTATTTGGATTTGAAAACGAAGCGGATAATTTAAAAGCATGAAAAAAAATCAGTTTAAATTATTGCTTTTGCTACTTGGTATTATTTCTGTTTTGTATTTGACAGCTTATGGCTTCGAATTAAGAATTCAAACTACTTTATGGATACTACTAATTAAATTTATTCTAATTCTGTTTACTTTAATTCTGTTCTTGTTTTTTAGAATGAAATGGATTTATAAATTAATAGGGATTGGAGCTTTAGTTTTTTTTTATATCTATGTAATCCCTGCTTCGGGTCTTTGGAAGTTTTCTTTAAATCGCTATGTTAGAATTAATGGAGATGAGTATGAAAATTGTGTACAGGGCATTCAGGAAATTGATACGTCAGGAATAAGCTATTTTTCTTGTTCCGAGCAAAATGAAATGGACTTTTCTTGGACAGATGATTCTTTAAAATTAGCTAAAAAAATATCTTATTCTAAGGCTTGCTCGATTCTAAATAGTCTTGAATCAAATGAAGTTTTTATAAATTCAAAAAACCATTTATATTTATTTGCACTTAGTAGATTTATAGATAATGGTTATGGAATTCTATTTTCTTCTGATGGGTTATCAGAAAAATCAATAATTGAAAATAGAATTGCTGGACTAGATATTACAAGTTGTAGCCTTCCCCAAATTAGGACAGTGCTAAATTCGACAAAATTGGATAAATCCCCTCAGAAAAAGTATCAAATTTTAATTTGATGCTTTTTCTGAGGTAAAATTCTCGAGGGCTTTTGTCGCCTAATGATTTGTGTGGG
>JBBSPP010000441.1:0-2938 GCA_038258625.1 Chitinophagales bacterium | reverse complement strand
TTCTTTTAAAGCCTTGATTATTTGGCTCTCGTTAAATTTACTTCGTTTCATATTTTACAGTTTAAAGTTAATAGTTTTCTGATTTTTAAACTGTCCAATTTTTAGGGAAGGCTACAACTGTAAGGAGTCTTTAAATTTATTGAGATAAGTATCAATATTCCCAATCGATTTTTTATAATTTTGAAATTCAAGAATATCTTCAGTATTCCTCACATTGGTTAAAGAATACAATTCACCTTTCGAAGAATTTAAAAGTATGCCTATAGAAGTTTCAATTCTTTTAGCATCTGGTTTCTTTATGTAAATTGTGTTTATACCAAGATAGAGACTAAATACGATAGCACCGACGGCAGGGAAAAGTATTTCAATTGTTTCCTCCGCAAAATCATTTTTTACGACAAAAAATACGGCTAGAACCGCAAAGGCGCCAATTAATATTAAAAATATAATTATCATAATTTGATATTTTGATTTAGTCATCAATGCTAATTTTCATTTATCTCTATTTAAGGAGTATAAGTATCAACTTATTGATCCACATAGTTTATAGTAAAAATACTACAATCTATATTTCGAGCTTCGGCTAATTACATTTTGTCTATGAATGAATATGATTTTATGTTAAACACACAATCCAATCAAATATTCCAGCCAAAAGCACCTTTCTAATCCACACTTTCTGCCACAATTTCAAGCTAACTGACATTATGTGCCACCTGTTTTGGCATGGCATAATCATTGACTTAATATAGGCATAACACAAAAAAAGTAAACAAAATGGGTAAGATTATAGGAATTGACCTCGGTACAACTAACAGCTGTGTATCAGTAATGGAAGGAAACGAACCGGTGGTAATCGCGAATGACGAAGGACGCAGAACGACCCCTTCGGTAGTAGCGTTTTTGGAAAATGGTGAGCGTAAAATTGGAGATCCTGCAAAACGGCAGGCTATCACCAATCCGCAAAAAACAATTATGAGTATCAAGCGATACATGGGTCATACGTTTGACGAAATTAAAAACGATATTGAGCATTCGTCGTACAAAGTAGTAAAAGGCGATAACAACACTCCGCGTGTAGAAATCGACGATAGAAAATATACTCCTCAAGAAATTTCGGCTATGATTCTTCAAAAAATGAAGAAAACGGCTGAGGACTTTTTGGGTCAAAGTGTAACGGAGGCAGTAATTACTGTACCGGCATATTTTAATGATGCACAGCGTCAGGCTACCAAAGAGGCTGGTGAAATTGCTGGCTTGGTAGTAAAAAGAATTATCAATGAGCCTACGGCAGCTGCCTTGGCTTATGGTATGGACAAAAAAGACGTTGATCAAAAAATAGCCGTATTTGATTTGGGTGGTGGTACGTTTGATATTTCTATCCTCGAATTGGGTGATGGTGTTTTTGAAGTAAAATCGACTAACGGTGATACGCATTTGGGTGGTGATGATTTTGACCGTGTAATTATGGATTGGTTATCTTCAGAATTTAAAGCTGCCGAAAATGTAGATCTTCGTAAAGATCCTATGGCTTGGCAACGTTTGAAAGAAGCTGCTGAAAAAGCTAAAGTTGAATTGAGTAGCAGCAGCGAAACAGAAATCAACTTGCCGTATATTACTGCAATTGATAATGTACCGAAGCACTTGGTAAAAAAATTGACTCAGGCAAAATTTGAGCAACTAGCTGATGAATTAATTCAACGCACATTGGAGCCTTGCAGAAAAGCATTGAAAGATGCGGGTCTTGACAAAGGTGATATTGACGAAGTAATCTTGGTAGGTGGTTCTACTCGTATTCCTAAAATTCAGGAAGTAGTAGAAAAATTCTTTGGTAAAAAACCAAACCGCTCTGTAAACCCTGATGAAGTTGTGGCGATTGGCGCGGCTATCCAAGGTGGTGTATTGACTGGTGAGGTAAAAGATGTGTTGCTTCTTGATGTTACTCCATTATCTCTTGGTATCGAAACTATGGGCGGCGTAATGACAAAATTGATAGAAGCAAATACCACAATTCCTTCTAACAAATCTGAAACGTTTAGTACAGCGTCTGACAATCAGCCGAGTGTACAAATTAGTGTAATACAAGGTGAGCGTGCAATGGCTAAGGATAATAAATCGTTGGGTATGTTTATCCTAGACGGTGTTCCTCCAGCGCCGCGTGGTGTACCGCAGATTGAAGTAACATTTGATATTGATGCAAATGGTATTTTAAATGTAAGTGCAAAAGATAAAGGCACAGGAAAATCTCAGAACATTCGCATAGAAGCTGGTAGCGGTTTGACCGATGCTGACATTGAGCGCATGAAAGCAGAAGCGGTAGAAAATGAAGCAGCCGATGCGAAACTAAAAGAAGAGGTAGAAAAAATGAACATGGCGGATAGCATGATTTTCCAAACGGAAAAACAGCTTAAAGACTATGGCGATAAAATACCTGAAGAGAAAAAAGGCCCTATCAACGAAGCGCATACAAAACTTAAAGCAGCCCACGAAGTTAAAGATGTAGCCGGAATTGATATAGCGCTTGAAGAGCTAAACACAGCGTGGACAGCAGCTAGTGAAGAACTTTACTCGGCAATGAATGACCAGCAAGCGAATGGTGGCACACCTCCTACAGGAGATGCAACTGCTGATGGTGGCAATCCTGCTGACGAAGTAGAAGATGCCGAAGTTGTAGAGGAAGAAGAAAGTAAATAATTTTTTAATAACTTTTATACGAAGCCGTACTCATGAATTGGCGTGAGTACGGCTTTTTTTTGTGCCAATTTTATTTTTTAAAAATAATAATCTATCGTGCTGGCATAAAAAAAGCGATTTTCCCACCAACGAACATGCATCACAGCACGTCTAGGTATCTACCTTAAAGAATGTATTTATTTGAATAAATAATATATTTTTAGTGTACCCTGTATAAATTTCCTATTATGAAAAAAATTTTTTT
>JBBSPP010000440.1:0-2941 GCA_038258625.1 Chitinophagales bacterium | reverse complement strand
CATTATTATCCCATTGCCAATTTGTCCCCGTTCCTGCATCGGTCCAACCTACTGGCGCTCCCGTAAACGTTACATCAAATCCTTCGTTGAAAATATCAGTTTGAGCAGAGTTCGGTCCGCATGAAAGGGGTGCAATCAACGTAGAGTAGCTAAATGGTCCTACCCATGCAGAACTATCGCCTACTACACACACCGCGCGTACATAAAATTCGTAATTTGACAAACTTGTTAAACCTGTTACAGTTAGTGAAGTAGGCGTGGCACCAGCTTGATACGTCGTATCACCAGGTTGAGGACCCGATATTAATTGATTAATTATTTGAAAACCTAATGGTGGATTTGTTGCATTATTCGTCCAATTCAGCGTGGCACTATTGCCCGTAACATTCGTAGCTGTCAAGGCCGATGGCGCTATACAGGATGCTGGTGTGCTATAATTAAAAGGACCTACTTTTAATGAGCTGTCTCCTACACCGCACACGGTAATCACAAAAAACTGATAATTGCTCATACTTTGTAAACCCGTCAAAGACAAGGAAGTTGGCGTTGCACCAGCTTGATAAGTCGTATCACCTGCCTGAGGACCCGAAGTCAATTGATTTATGATTACAAAACCTTGCGGTGCAGATGCCGCATTATCTACCCAGCTTAAATCGGCATTAAATGGCCCAATATTGGTCGCCGCTAAGCCCGAAGGCGCTATACAACTTGCTGGTGTGCTAAAGGCAAACGGTCCTGACCAAAAACTGGTATCTCCTACGCCACATACTGAGCGTACATAAAATTCATAATTCGTTGATACCGCAAGACCAATCGCAGGGAAAGGATTTGCAGTTGTCGGCGTGCCCACACCTGTTGGTGTCGTACTAGCCGTTACAATTTCTATTTCCCAATTCGTAGCAGTACCCGTTTCCGTCCACCCCAAACTCGCCGTATTCGGCGTCAAATTTGTAGCAGTTAAGAGGTTGGGTTGCTTACAAGAAGTATCTGTCACAAAGGTAAATGGTCCGGCCCATGAGCTAGAATCATTTGGCCCGCAAGCTGATCGTACATAAAAATCGTAGGTAGTCGCCGCAGTTAGCCCTGTTGCTGGATATGGATTCAACGCTGTTTGAAGACCTGTACCCGTTTGCGGAATCCCCGTAGGTACTATCTCAACCTCCCAGTTGGTCGCAGATCCATTTTCTTGCAAGCATAAATCTGCCGTAATTGACGTTATATTCGCCGACGGTTTTAAAGTGGGTACGGGGCAAGAAATACAAGCTTCTATACTCAGTTCGTCTATAGACATATCTCCATACTGTGTACCACTAATTGTTTTATTACCTACAAATAAAATATTAATTGTTTGCCCAACATAAGCGCTTAAATTAATGATAACAGAATCCCAAGGGTCTGTTTGATTGGGATGTACTATTCCAGAATCTGACCAAAGCTCAGTAAGCGTTGTACCATTATCTACAACCATACTTAATCTACCCATAGCTGAGGTATTCACTTGACCGTACATGTGGTAGAAAAACTTCGCACGAGCAGAACCAGCAACACCCGTTAAATCAATCGGTGGCGAAATAAGCGTATCGCTAGCAATTACACTAGTACTAGTTTCTAAAAACATAAAGCCACTACCAGCCTGAGGACTGTTTGGGCCTGTACCACTCGATGGCGTCCCAGGGCCACCCACGCCCCAATCTGGAACTGTAGAACCTTGTGTATTGGTCCAACCATTGGCCGTATATTGAGTATTATAAGTACCAAGGTCAAATCCTTCGGAAAATATTATACTAGCCCCTGCTGATCCGGTACATGGAAGAGGAGCAATACTTGTACAAAAAGTAACTGGCCCTATATACACACTGCTATCTGGTCCACAATCTGATCGTACGTAATAATCAAAACAAGTATTTTGTGGCAAACCGCTTAATACATAAGGCTTGGTAGTAATTGGTCCTAATGATGAGGCACCCGTTGGGGTAAAGCCTGATAAGCCAATTTCGATATTCCAAGTTGTGGCACTGCCATTCTCTGTCCAATCTAAGGTAGCTCCACCTGCTGTTATGGCGGTAGCCGAAAGATTAGATGGGAATGGGCAAGAGGCTAAGGTAGTAAAAGTTGTTACTGGGGAAAAATAACTTGTGTCATTCGATCCACAGCGCGCTCTTACATATATATCATAAGTTGTATTTTGTAACAAACCACTTAGCGCAAAAGGTTTTGTAGCTGTATTTGTTCGTAAACCATTGGCAGGTATAGCACCTGGAGTAAATCCTTGTGGACCATACTCTACATCCCAACCGCCCGCTGGGCTATTAGTATCCGTCCAGTTAAAACTGGCAGAAGTTTGAGTTATGGAACCCACAGTTGGGTTGGTAGGGTTGGCACACGATAGGTTAGATAATAAACTTATACCAGTATTATATCCAGCCACAGCTGCACTACCAGAAGTTGCGGCATAAGGCCCATAGGCCCGATAGCCAGCATATCCACCACCATTTTGTATAGCAACTCCCGAAGCCGCACCTTGACTTTTAATTTCTATTATTAATGATACTGCCGGGTTATATAAAAATGGAGTAGCCAATGGAATTGGAAGCCAATTGTTAGTAGCTGTTGGGGGAGTAGTGTATGCAGTTGATGTTAGACAAGATGTAAGCCCTGTGGCGAATGTGGCACTCAAAGTAGTAGCGGTACCAACATTTTGACCAAGAGAAACTTCAAAGTTAATGTATGGCCCAAAACCAGCAGTACTAGCTGAGCTTACCTGTAACCATACAGTATCAATTAAACCAAAGTAGGCTCCGGTAAATATACCAGGGGTATAAAGTAACTGACATTTTTCAAAATTAGCCGATGTGGAAGGGTTTAATGGAATTGCATTACCTCCTGTACCTCCAGTAACAGAGTACGGCGGCAATTGAGCGAAAACTGCCCCAGAACACAT
>JBBSPP010000439.1:0-2950 GCA_038258625.1 Chitinophagales bacterium | reverse complement strand
GCCTTATTCTTTCCTGAATGGCATTTTTATTCCTACAGCTTTTGAAAAAGACAGCAAGCTAGATTTGATTATTGCACACGAAAACGAACACATCAACAAAAAGCACTCATGGGATAAAATAGTGATTAGTTTCCTAGCGTGTATTATGTGGTTCAATCCGTTGCTGCGGCTTTTTCATAAAGAGCTAGAAAATATACATGAGTACGAAGTTGATGAAACGGTAACCCAACTTTTTTCGCTCGATGATTATTTAGAAAGCCTGTTGCAATCAACTATTTATTTAAAAACAAATCCTATTTCATTAACCCATTCATTTTTTTCATCACCCATCAAAAACAGAATTATTATGTTGTACAAAAAATCAAAAAACAAGAAAGCCAAAAGAATTTTAAGTGTTGCACTTTTACTTATCGCAATTTTCGGAACGCTATATGTGCAAAGTCAAACTGCCTCGGCTCGAAATATGAATGCTGACTTTAAGAATATTTCCAAAACGGATACCGTGATATCCGAGAATGATAATGGCACGTATACAATGGCGGTAACCAATCAGCAAGGAGATTCTGTAGTGTCAATTATTCAGCGAGAGGATGTTATAAATTTTTTAAATGAAAAAGATTCCTCGGTAACTTGGTCTATTGGTGAGCATGGCGGACTGTCTATGACAAAAAATATTCTCATTAAGAAAGGAACAAGTGAGGGAACAAATAATGGTGAAACTGACCTGTCAAATAAAACTACTACTATAGATTTTGGTACTCAAGGTTCCGTTTCGGTCATTGACCTTAGCACTGGCAAAACTCATATACAGGCAAAACTATTTGGTGATTCAATTAATTTAAGGGAATTATTTAATAGTAATCCACAGAATATAATTCTTGATAATTCTAATGATATGGTGATTTTACCAATGAAAAATATTAAGCAGAACGAACCTGACACCACTTATAAAGCCGTGGAGCAGCAGGCTGAATTCCCAGATGGCGAAAAAGCAATGTTGGAATTTGTAGGTAAAAACATTGAGTACCCAAAGGATGCCGATGTCAAAAAAATGAAGGGAGTAATCTATCTTGAATTTGTGGTTGGCACAGATGGAAAGGTGAGCAATATAAAATCAGTACGCACACCCAAGGGGATGGAAGAGCACGAGAAAAAGGCTATCGAAGCCGTAAAAAAAATGCCTAATTGGAAACCCGCAAAAAATAATGGACAAGTAGTACAACAGTATTTTACGCTGCCAGTTTCCTTTGAGCCGAAGGAAGAAAAGAAGGATGATGGCAAATAATTTTTTGCCTTTTTTATCACCCAATTAAAACAGAATAATTATGTTGAATAAAAATATAAAAAGGACTAATACTCGAAAACTTGCTGCTATTATTTGCGTAAATATTCTTTGCACTACCACTTTAGTTTTTAATGCCTCAGCACAAGGAATATCTAAAGCCTCTATAAATCCTGACGTAAGTACTACACAGATTGTGGCGAATGAAGGATTAGATTTAGATTCAATAAATAAAATGATTGACCGCGCACAAGCTAGTGTTGAAATTGAAACAACCCAAAAAATTGAAACGGATGTAGATGAGTACGCGAGTTTTCCTGGAGGGCCGGATGCAAATGTAAAATGGTTACAGAATGTTTTCTTTCCAACGGTAAGTGAAAAGACAAAAATCCCTTCTCGATATGACATTAAATTTATGGTTACGAATATGGGGACTATAAAAATTATGAGGATTAGTACCATCCCGCCAGGGCAAATTGAATTCATGAAGGAAGCAACCAACGTGTGGGAGTCAATGCCAAAATGGACGCCTGCCAAAAAAAATGGCAAAAGTGTGAATATATCTCAGGATGTTTCTTTTGGGTTGGGGAATAGTAGGGAGTAAAATTAAATGTGAGACCATACTAGAGTTCTTTAATTTCTCAATGAAAAAGTCTAACATCTATTGTCCCTTCAATGGTTCGTACCCTCACGCAACATTTTTATTTACACCTTTTCAAAAATAACAGCCGCTCCCTGCCCAACGCCCACACACATAGTTGCCAAACCATATTTAGCATCTTGCTTCACCATTTCGTGCAATAGGGTAGTAGCAATACGCACGCCACTAGCCCCCAACGGATGCCCAATAGCTATGGAACCACCATTTACGTTTACTTTATTTTCATCCAAACCAAGGTCGCGGATGCAAGCAATACTTTGAGACGCGAATGCCTCATTTAGTTCTATCAAATCTAAATCTGCAACCGTCAAGCCTGCGCGTTCTAATGCTTTGCGCGTGGCGGGCACAGGGCCAATGCCCATCACGGCGGGTTCTACCCCAGCTATTGCCATCGCTTTTATTTTGGCAATAGGTTTTAAATTATATTTTTTTACGGCGTCTTCATTGGCTATCAACAGCATGGCGGCGCCATCATTTATTCCGCTGGCATTTCCTGCTGTTACCGTTCCACCTTCTTTTTTGAAGGCAGGTTTTAAGGTCGATAATTTTTCAATAGATGACAAACGCGGATGTTCATCTTTATCAAAAACTATTGCATCACCTTTTCTCTGCGGGATAGTTACAGGCAAAATTTCTTCATCGAATTTATTTGCCTTGTTGGCCGCTTCATATTTTTCTTGTGTTTTATGTGCAAAAGCATCTTGATCTTCCCGGCTCACATTCCAACGCTCGGCCACATTCTCGGCGGTTTCGCCCATGCCATATGGGTAGTGCATTTCGGCCAATTTTTTGTTTACAAATCGCCAGCCTATGGTAGTATCGTAGATTTCGGCATTTCGGCTAAAAGCACTCGTAGCTTTTGCCAACACCATAGGCGCGCGGCTCATACTTTCTACGCCACCTGCCAAATACATTTCGCCATCACCGCACATAATGGCACGGCTTGCATCCATGATGGCTTGCAAGCCCGACGCGCATAAACGGTTGACGGTATTGCCACCCACACT
>JBBSPP010000438.1:0-2954 GCA_038258625.1 Chitinophagales bacterium | reverse complement strand
TACACCTAAAGCTGGCGAGACTGGGCGCAGTAAATCAGAAACGAAAATACGGATTGTGATTGCTTTGGAACACAGAGAAGGCAAGGCTGGTCGAGGATACGCGCAGGTGATTGAAGATTACAGCGCAGCATCGCTAAAAGGAATTTTTGATACCCACATTAAGAAAGATGTTGCCATAACCACAGACTGTTGGTCGGGGTATAAACCCTTAAAAAAACAATACCCGAATTTTACCCAAAAACTTTCTGACAATGGTAAAAATTTTACCATGCTTCATATCCAAATACGAAATTTTAAAAATTGGCTTCGCGGCGTCCATTCTTTTTGCACTAAAGAGTATATAATTCAGTACATACAAGAATATTTTTTTAGGTTCAATCGGCATAATTTTAGAGTCAGCATACTGGATAAGTTACTAGAAAGAATGGTAGCCCAAAAGCCAATTACCTACAAATCAATTAAATGCAATGTTGCTTATGTGTGTAACCCTATAATAATTATATAGATAGCATGCTCCCGAACTTGCCAAATTTAGTCGTTTCAATCAGCGTCATTTGCTATAACCTTCCTCATAGGCAATCCATTTTTATTTTTTTACTTTAAAAAATGATCAATTGTTAACACCTTCCAAGCTTTATAATCTCTGGCGATAGTTGCTGTTATGTTTTCACTACCCGTTGTACCTGTCGGGCAACAGTGCGCGAACTTCTGGAAATGGAGAATATCTCGCCAATACACTCCTCAACGATTCATTATCATGCTCAATTGCGCCAAGGTAAAAAAATCAACATACTGCATCAAGTAAAGAAAACTCGACTCCATGCGAGTACTGCTCGGTAACACAAAATTACATTAACGCATTCCATACAATATAGAACCCCAACCCACGCGACGATCAAACTAATTGCAGGAGGCAAACAATAACTTAGCTTCCTATTTATTTTCTGTAAGTTTTTTTTACACAATTAAATATTTAGCTCGCATTAAGAGTAAGGATGTATAGAGCTTTTTTATGCAAAAGAGGCTATCTAAAAAGGGAAGCCTCTTTTCGTATAATAATCCACACAATAATCAAAAATGATGATAACTTGATTTTAGAGATGTTGCTTAAATTTTTAATTTCGCATCATGTAAAAGCAAGTAATATTTAAGCCTTATCAGCAAACTCAAATGAGCCTTTTACCACGTAGTGCTGCAATGTGGGTTAAAATCAGGTTGGTGTAAATTGAAATTCTCATTGATATAATTTTTTTATTAAAATTACTGCACCAACAATTTTCGATATTTATCTATCAAATAAAAAAAAGCCCCTCAACAAAAATGTTGAGGGGCTGAGTATTTATAAATAGTAACCTAAGTTAAAAACTATTTGCGTTGTTTGTTCACTTTACTTGAGTGCGTCAATACGTTGTTCTCATAAACCTGAACTCCATATACACCTTCGGCAATATTGCTTAGGTCAAGCGTAATGTTGTTCATACCTTTTACAGTACGTTGCATTACACTTTTAACTACACGACCACTCATATCCAACAACCGAACTTCCATTTGCGAAACTTTTTCAGTTGCCAAGTCAATATTCAATTTATCAGTAGCAGGGTTTGGATAGATAGTTACTACACTACCATTTGCTCCCCATACTAGGTCAATTGTCTGGCTCAAGCTAGTACGGCCATCCATATCTACTTGCTCAAGGCGATAGTAGTTATGACCTGGTTGTGGATTTGCATCAGTAAAGTTATACTCTAACGTACTGTTGCTTGTACCATTTACAGCTTTTGAATTAACTCTACCCAGAGTAGCAAAACGATTACCATCTAAGCTACGTTGCAAATTAAAGTGACTATTGTTCGCTTCACTTGCAGTGATCCAAGCGGCTAAGCTAATGCTACCCTCTTTACTTACTGTAAATGAAGTAAGCGCTACTGGTAATGCTGCATTACCAGGATTTGCAGAGTGTGCACGGAATTGGCTGAAACTAGGTACTGCCAACCTTACTTCCCAACGGTTTTCTAAAGTATTAAACGTGGGTGGTGTAGAAGGTGTAAGCACCAATGTGCTAGCTGGTGAACCTGGGTTCGTTTTTGTAATACGAAGATTAGCAATCGCTACCAAATCTAATGGTCCGATAGGCATTGAATCATGCGTATTATTAACCACACTCGGATGTGCATTGTATTTATTAAAATCATCTTGAGTGAAGTATAAAGTAACATCGGCAGGACCATTACTAGTAGGTGTTATCTCGTACCAGCGTGGCACAAAAGGCTGACCATTAATTACTTGTACAGTTCCATTAACGTTTACAATACTTTGAGTGTTTCCTAATACATTACCACCAGCGCCATCATCTACATTTACAATGAGGTTACAAGCTGCGTCAAAATACAGTACGCTGCTACCATCAGGTTGTGTTTGAGATTGATTAGCACTACCCGCAGTAGAAGTTGCATTGGCAGCTGTTGCTTGCGCAAGTACACCCGATACTGCGGCTACATTAACAGTAATAGTATCAAAGGCTTTACAACCATTTGAATCCTGTTGTACCACGCTATATGAAGAGGTAGTTGTTGGATTAACAATTATGCTTGCTCCGCTTTGTGAACCTGGCATCCAAGTGTATGTATATACTCCGGTAGATACGGGAGGAGTCCAAGTATATTTAGTACCAGATGCTGGCATAACTGTATTAGCATTACTAGCTACAGTGGTGCTACTAGTATTAGTAGTCGTATTTACACTTTGCATTTCTGCAGTTGTTATCGTACCACCAAGACCAGTACTACCCGAAGCTCCAGTTATAGAACTTGGTCCATAAACTATATCAATAGTATTTGTGCCTTCGTGTAACCATACTTGCATTTTAGAATTTGGTGTTGTATTAGTATACGTAATAGCCAGTTCAAAATCAATTACACAAATTCTATTCGGTGCAGTACCTACAGTTTTATAGG
>JBBSPP010000437.1:0-2957 GCA_038258625.1 Chitinophagales bacterium | reverse complement strand
TAATGATTTACAATTTCTTGGCCTACCACATGGTCGTAGTTGCTGCGGCAAATGGTGTTGGGGATGGCAAATTTGTTGGCTTCGATGTTTTCTTTCAGCTCTTCAAAACCTGCACCCAAGCGCGAGTTGAGCATTACCACGGGGCAGCCCAGCCCGCGTTGCAGGCCTGCTTTGTCTATTTTTATATCGTGCTTATCGGCCTCGTCGGTAAAGTTGATGGCGAGCATCATGGGCGTTTGGAGGTCGGCCAGTTGGCTAAAAAGCATGAGGCTATCGAATAGCTGCATACTGTTGGCCACAAATAATATGGGGCGTTGTGCCTCGGCAGCTTTGATGATTTCGTTTTTGGATATTACCTCTTCGGGGCTGCGGGTATTGAGCGATTGGAGGCCGGGAATGTCAATAATTTCGTGCCCACGAAACCGGCCCGTGAGTGCTTCAATTGTTACGCCGCTGTAGTTGCCCACCTTATGGTTGAGCCCCGTAAGCCGGTTAAATAGGCTGGTTTTGCCGGTGTTGGGCTTGCCTACTAGTACTATTTTATTTAAGCTATCTGCGTGCATTCTATTTTTTCAAAATCTTCTTTGCGGATAGAGAGTATTTTTTGCCGAATAGTAATATTAATGAGCCGAGAAAAGCGCGGACTATAATTGAGCGTAAAAACAGAACCGATGGACACATTATGAGCCAGCATAAATGACTTGAAATCGATGCCGCCCTGTATCTTGGTAATGATGTACCGCCCGTTTTTTATGAAAATAATTTGCTCGCTCAAAGCTTTTTGTATAAAAAGTAATGGGCAAATGTATTGTTGCAAGCAGGAACGCATTTTATTTTTCGGGAACAATTTGACGGAGATGTGGAATTTTTAGCTTTACTAAATTATTATTTTTTGGTAAAAAAAAAGGAGACTGCTTTTGCAATCTCCTTTGGGAATTGTTGTTATTATTTTTTGGTACTCATTATTTGATGGTAAACTTGAGCGTACCGCTTTGGTCGGTATCCAAATCTTCATATTTCATAAGATAATAACCAGCAGGATAGTCGGTAATATCGAATGTAAATTCATTAAAAGCTGGGGTTATATTTTTTACTTCTTTATAAATAGTTTTACCCGCTACATCCATAATTGTGATGCGGATGCCTTCGCTACCCGTTTGATTGTCATACAAAAAATGAATTTTATCTGTAGCAGGATTGGGGTATAATGTAGCCACCGTGCTAGCGCCTGCGCAATCCAACACAATAGTTTTTATGGGCGACAACATGTAGCGCTCATTATGGTCGATAATGCTTAGCTGGTAGTTGTACAATTTATTTTCTTTGTTTACATTTTTATCTACAAAACTATATTGAAAATTGCCTGTGGAATTGGGCTGTGCTTTTAGTTCGCCAATTTTTATGTAGTTGGTATTGGTGCTTTCCTTTCGCAATATTTCGTATCGTTTAATAGTTTGATTAGCCGTATGTTGCCAGCTAAGTATGGTGTTACAATCTTTCTCGGACGCCTGAAAATCCAACTCATCTACCGCCAAGAAAACAAACATCGAAGATTCTGCATTGGAAGAGATTGCAGTGTTATGAATACTGTAATTGGCATTAATTAGTGGGCAAGTATTCACAAATACATTCAGCAATCCATTGGCAAAGCCATCATTTGAGATATTATCGCAGCAATCTTCGCTTACAAAAATCCAATTAAGAGGTAATGTTATGGGCGGCGCGGGTTGTCCATTTATTCCTTGGACGGTACTGACCGTAATATTATATGACCTTTCTGGGCGTAGGCTATCTACAAAATAAGCGCCTGTACTATCAATCAAAACATTATCCTCAACCAAACCAGTACTAACATCGATCACATTTACAAACATTGCATTTCCACTTGGGCGACCATTGGGTAAGCCCGAAGGTGTGCTACCTATGGCAGTATCATTGAATAGTGTGCCTGCTACGCTGGTTACACCAATATAATTTTGAGTCTGTGCAAATAGTTGATCATCATTTACATTACCTACTTGCATATAGTTTGGTATATCAAGCGCAACCTCCACCTTTAGTAAAGCGGGCACGGGTAGATATGGCGTTATTTGAAGACGTACGGCTATCTCACCAAAAGATCGTGGGTCCAGATTAAATATATTATTCCCTGTACCAAAAATGGTATCTTTTTGAATACCCTGTAAGCAGTTGCTAATAATGTCATAGGTCCAATTAAAATATTGCGACTGTGGTCCATATACAGCATTTGCAGGATTCATATTTGCCGGAAAAAAACCTTGCAGACAAATATTAATTTTCAACGGCTGTGTGGCAAATGAATCGGCATTCGCTTGTGTAGTCATTCCAAAATTAAATTTGGCATACGTTTCACTGCAATTTTGAAACCCATATACATTTGGCTCAGGTGTGAAATGCAAATTTTGTACGATGGGGTTGTACACGCTTATTGCTTGTGTGTACCCGGCCACTGTGATAAGCAGCATAGTAAGTAGTATTAATATATTCTTCATATATATCACTAATTCAAATAACGTGCCAATAGTTAACGAATTATGAATATGTGATTATATAAGTATCTTTACTTGACTGCGTTATTATGAAAAAAAAAACTTGTTTTTACTAATATTACTTATTTAATTATCAAAGATGGGTATGCTTTTAATGCCAACATCCCTCACTTTATTTGTTCAACACAAGTCTTTTTTTGAAGCATTTATTTTTTATACAAAAAAAAACTCATACTAGAAGATCAATGGCAAAATCGACATTCAGGATAATAGCCAACCTCTAAAATAAGTGGTAAATACGCCCCCAAAAAAATATGGTATGCAATCAATTTATGCTTTTATATACTATTCTTATTTAAAAATGTAAGATGCTTTTATTAAAAAGTAGGCTCTATGACGTTTAAAGTGGGAGGGTTAAATTTGCGTTATGCAAAACGCCACTGAAAT